>JASHUE010000408.1:0-4567 GCA_030040195.1 Streptosporangiaceae bacterium
GACCTGGGCCGACGCTGCGCCGCGTGCGGCCACGACGGCCTGCGCGCCCTGGTTACGGGGGCCACCAGGACGGCCGAGGAGCTGACCCGCGCGTTCCGGGACGTGCCGGTGCTGACGTCCGGCGGCAGCGCAGTGGTGGCGCGCGTCGGCGCCGATCCCGCGATCGTCGTCGCGACGCCGGGTGCAGAGCCGGTCGCTGCGGCCGGCTACAGCGCGGCCGTGCTGCTTGACGGGTGGGCGCTGCTCGGCCGGGCGACGCTGCGAGCTGCGGAGGAGGCGCTACGGCGGTGGATGAACGCGGCCGCGCTGGTGCGACCGGCGGCTGCGGGCGGCATCGTCGTGATCGTGGCTGATCAGGGGACCCCGGCCGTGCAGGCGCTGCTGAGATGGGATCCGGCGACATTCGCCGACCGGGAGCTGGCGGCCAGGGCCGAGCTCGGGTTCCCTCCAGCGGCCAGGATGGCGGCGCTGACCGGCACGGAGGACTCGGTCAGCGCGCTGCTTGCGTCCGCGCCCCTGCCCCCCGGTACCGAGGTGCTCGGTCCCGTGCCCGGCGGCGAGCAGGACCCGGAACTGATCCGCTACCTCGTGCGGGTTCCCAGGTCAGCGGGCGCGGATCTGGCTTCCGCCCTGCACGCGGGGCAGGCGGCGCGGACAGCGCGCAAGGACGCCGGGCAGCTGCGGGTACAGCTCGACCCGGCCGCGCTGGTCTGACTACCTACCGTCCAGGCCGTAGGGTACTTGGGTGACCAACTCACGGCCGGGCCGAGGCGCGCGCGCGGCTGGCGGCGCGTCGGGCGATGAGAGGACAGCCGGCGACAGCCAGCCGGTCCAGTCGGCCGTGCCTGCCAGTGCCGAGGCAGCCAGCGGCAACGAGGCGGGTCGCCACCGGGACCGGCCGCGCATGCCGCCGGTCCGGCTCGCGCCGCGTGAGGAGCTGGCCGCCGCGGCCAGGGTGGCGCCGCTCCTGCGCGCCGCCCGTGACCTCGGAAGCTGGGCCGACCAGCATCCAGAGGTGGGCGCCCGCCAGGTACTGGACGGCAGCGACGCTCGGGCAGCCGCGGAGGCACTCGAGCTGACCTCCGACGAGCTGGACGCAGCCTGGCAGGTCGTCGCCGCGGTGAGCGAGCAGGCCGCTGCCGGGGATCCGCTGCCAAGCTGGGGGAAGCCGCTGGCGGGCTGTGACGCCGAGGAGTTGCTGCGCGAATGGGACGTGGCCCTGGCCGCGCTGCTGGTGGCTGAGGAGCTTGACGGCTTGGCCACCGCGCTGTACACGGTGGGCGCCCCGGTCCGGATCGACGCCCTGTTCGATGCCTACTCCGCCGCCGCCGGCAGCGGCCGGGACGACCGCCAGCGACCGGGCGAGGCCGAGCACGGCGAGGCGGACGGAGGCGGCCAGGCCAGCCAGCAGGCGGGCGGAGCGCCCGACGCGAGCGAGGCTGCGGCCCTGTCCCACGCGCTGGAGACGCTGGCCGACCTGGGCGTGGTGGAGCTGGGCACCGAGGAGGCGGCGGGCGGGCTGACCGTGGGTCTCTCGCCTCTGGGCATCTGGGGCGTGCACCGCCGCCTGCTCGCGCAGGGCTGGCATGTGCCGGTGCTTGGCAGCGCGGACCGCGACGGCGCGGTCGGCCTGCTGATGACCCTGGCCAGCTGCGACGCCGAGGATGGCGAGTCCGAGATCAGCGCCTGGCTGGTCGGCCGGACGGAGGAGGAAGCAGCCGCCGAGCTGATCACGGCCGCGGCCGAGGGCTCTCCGGGCCTGCGGGGAGCCGCCTTCGCCGTGCTCGACCGGATCGGCACGTCTGCCGTCGAGGAGGTGCGGGCGGCGCTCGACCAGCCCCTGCTGCGTGCCCACGCAGCGGTCTGGCTGCATGAGCACGGCGAGGAGGCCGAACTCGGGCCCGCCGACCGGACGTGGCTGCTGGTCGACCTGGGCGCGGGACTGCTGGAAGAGGCGGATGCGCGCGACGTCGTCGCCGAGCTCCTGCCCGATGTGACCCCCGAGGCGCAGGCGGAGATCGTCGCGGGCCTGTGGAAAGTCAGCCATCCCGGCGTGATCGACTTGCTCACCACGCTCAGCGAGCATCATCCGGATCCCGGCGTCGCCCGCGCGGCCAGGAAGGCTGCCTTCAAGGCCCGCTCGCCGGGGGCCGGCCGGCGCTAGCCGCTCCGTAGACTTGATCAAGCGGGCCGACTGCCCCGGACTGCCCTGGAGGACCTGAGTGAGCGTCAAGCCGATCCGCCTGTTCGGTGACCCAGTTCTGCGAACCCCCGCCGACCCGGTGACCGACTTCGACGCCGAACTGCGCAGGCTCGTCAAGGACCTTACCGACACCATGATGGAGGCGCCCGGGCTCGGCCTGGCCGCCCCGCAAATCGGCGTCGGGCTGCGAGTTTTCACGTATTACGTGGACGATGTCCTCGGCCACCTGATCAACCCGTCGCTCGCGCTGTCGGAAGAGCGGGAGGAGGACGACGAGGGTTGCCTGTCGTTCCCTGGCCTGGCCTACCCGGTCGATCGCGCCTACGGGGTCGTCGCCAAGGGCTTCGACATGCACGGCGAGCCAGTGACGGTGGAGGGCACCAGCCAGCTGGCCCGGTGCATTCAGCACGAGACCGATCACCTCGACGGCGTCCTGTTCATCGATCGGCTCGAGGCCGCGCAGCGCAAGCTGGCGATGAAGGAGATACGGGCCGCCGACTGGTGGGGCGACCCCGTTCCGGTCGTAAAAGTGTCTCCGCACCCCACTCGCGGCAAGGCGTTCTAGCGCATGCGCCTGGTCTTCGCGGGCACGCCCGGGCCGGCCGTCGAGTCGCTTGAGGCGCTGCTCGCGTCCCGGCACGAGGTCGTCGCCGTCGTAACCAGGCCAGATGCGAAGGCCGGCCGCGGGCTGAAGAGCGGAGCCAGCCCGGTTGCGGAGCGGGCCGCGGCCGAGGGCATCGAGGTACTTCGGCCCGCCCGCGCCCGCGATTCGCAATTCCTCGACCGACTGAGGGAGATCGCGCCGGACTGCTGCCCGGTCACCGCCTACGGGGCGCTACTGCCGCAGGAGGCCCTCGACATACCGAAGCACGGCTGGGTGAACCTGCACTTCTCGCTGCTGCCGGCCTGGCGGGGCGCGGCGCCGGTGCAGGCCGCGATCCTGCACGGCGACGACGTCACCGGGGCCACGACGTTCCGCATCGTGCGCGAACTCGATGCGGGGCCGGTGTTCGGTGTGCTGACGGAGCCGGTGCGGCCCGGGGACACGGCCGGGAGTCTGCTCGCGCGGCTGAGCACCGCCGGCGCCCGGCTGCTCGTCGAGACGCTGGACGGCATCGAGTCCGGCGATCTCGAGGCGCGACCGCAGCCTGCCGAGGGCGTGAGCATCGCGCCGAAGATCAGCACGTCGGACGCGGAGGTCCGGTGGCAGCAGCCCGCGATTGCCGTCGACCGGCTCATCCGCGCCTGCACGCCGGCACCCGGTGCCTGGACCCGGCTGCACGACAGCCGCATCAAGCTCGGCCCGGTCGCGCCGGACGGTGGCGCCGGATCGCTGGCGGCCGGCGAGCTGCGGGTGCTGCGCGACCGCGTGCTGGCGGGGACCGGCACCGTGCCAGTCGAGCTTGGCGAGGTGCAGCCCGACGGCAAGCGGCGCATGCGGGCCGCGGAATGGGCGCGCGGGCTGCGGCTGGACGGCGGCCCGACGGTGCTCGGCCGCGGTGGGTAACCGTTCAGGTCAGGGGAACGAGGCGCCACTGACCCGGTCGCGTCGGGAGCGCGGACGCCGTCGCGGCGAGCGTGACCCGGCGCGCCGGCTGGCGGTCGACGTACTGCTGGCGGTCTCCCAGCGGGACGCATACGCGAACCTGCTGCTGCCCGAGCTGCTGAGTCAGCGCGGCCTGACCGGCCGGGATGCGGCGCTGGCGACCGAGCTCACGTACGGGACGCTGCGCGGGCGCGGTACCTACGACGCCGTCCTGCAGGTCTGCTGCGACCGCGACCTCGGCGCGCTCGACCCGGCCGTCCTTGAGGTGCTCAGGGTTGGCGCGCACCAGCTGCTCAGTACGCGCGTGCAGCCGCACGCGGCGGTGGCCACTTCGGTGACGCTGATCCGTGAGGTAGCCGGGCCGCGGCCGGCCGGCCTTGTCAACGCGGTTCTCCGGCGGGTCGCCACCAGGGACATGGCGGCGTGGATGGAGATCGCCGCGCCCGATCGCGCCAAGGATCCGGTCGGCCACCTGGCCGTCAGTCACAGCCACCCGCGCTGGATCGTCGAGGCCATGGCGGCCGCGCTCGGCGAGGATGTGACTAGTCCGCTGACCGAGACCGAGGCGCTGCTGGCCGCGGACAACGAGCGGCCGTCTGTGCATCTTTGCGCAACGCCGGGCCTCGCCGATCGCGCCGAGCTGGTGTCCGCTGGGTGCGAGCCCGCCCGCTGGTCGGATTTCGGTGCGTACCTGCCTGAGGGTGATCCGGCCGCGCTGGCGCCCGTCGCCGAGGGCCGGGCCGGTGTGCAGGACGAGGCGAGCCAGCTTGCCGCGCTCGCGGTCGCCAGGGCCAGTCTTGGCGGCGCCGACAGCCGGT
>JASHUE010000037.1:0-3156 GCA_030040195.1 Streptosporangiaceae bacterium
GGGGGGTTGCGGCCCAGTCGTCGTGATGGGAACCGGGCCTCATCTCGGGGGAGGCCCGGCCTTGGGACCGGCCCCGACCCTGCCGGTCAAGCCCCCGTGGGTGCATCTTCGGCCACCGCCAGCGCCCACGGGGGTGTCTCATCACCTTCCGGTGGATGCCCGATGGGGTCCGCGCTCTGCGGATGACCCGTCGGGCATTCTGCGCTTTCTACCTAAAGCGAGCGTGTTCGACGGCCTGGGAAGCGTCCTGTACCGTGGTGGGTTACAACTCAAGAGGGGGTGACTGGCTTCGACTTCGGTAGTTGATCCAGGGGAAGCGGGCCGAGGACGGCGGACATAACCTCGTTAACACTGTGACCGCAAACCAATAAGTGCCAAGACAACGCGCACTAGCCTCGCCCTCGCGGCCTAATAACCGCAAGAGCACTTAAGAGGCTGTCAGCCCGGGAGCGCCTCCGGCCCGGTGCCTGGCATCAGCTAGGAGGATCCACCGTCTAACCCGGTCGCGGGGTTAGACGGGACAACTAACAGCGGCTGAGCCCGTCGGCAGCTTGCTTGCGTGACTGCCGGGGCTGAGAAAAGCGCAGCAAGCTCCGCCCGGAGAAGCCCTGGTGAGGTACTGAAGGACGCGGGTTCGATTCCCGCCACCTCCACTTTGCTGGGAACGAAGCGTGTCCCGAGCCAGGCCACTCCAGGCCCTGCGGCGGCCAAAGGCGAACGGCCGCCTCCGAGTCTGGGGTGGCCTAGCGGCTTTCCGGCGCCCAGGTGAGAGCGCCGCGGATGCTCCCGTCCGCGGCAGCAAGGGCCTTGGCCGCGGTCTCTGGTTCCATCCCCGAGAGCAGGCACAGTAGCGCCAGCCTCAGATCGCCCCCGCACAGGGCCAGCTGAGCCCGGCATGCCGGCTCGTCCGCGCCCGTTGCCTCCACCAGGATCGTCAGCTGGCGGTGGCGCAGCTTGGTGTTCGTGCCAGACAGCGACACCATCAGGTTCGAAAATGTGCGGCCCAGGCGCACCATGGCCGCCGTCGACAGCGCGTTCAGCAGCAGCTTCTGTGCCGTTGCCGCCTTGAGCCTGGTAGATCCGGCGATGGCCTCCGGACCGGTGTCGGCAACCACGACGTAATCGGCCAGACGGGCGAGCGGTGCGGCCGGATTGCTGCTGAGCAGCACGGTGACGGCTCCGGCCAGGCGGGCGGTGCTGAGCGCTCCCGCGACGTAGGGAGTCCGGCCGCTGGCCGTTATGCCGATCGCGACGTCGTTGGCGGACACCGTCCTGGCATCGTCGGCTCCGAGCGAGGCGTCATCCTCGGCGTGCTCCAGAGCCGTGCCAAGCGCCCGGTCACCGCCGGCGTGGTGCGCGATGAAAACCCCGTGGTCGAGTCCGAACGTGGGAACGACCTCGGCGGCGTCGAGCACCGCCATCCGGCCCGATGTGCCCGCCCCGAAGTAATGCACCTTGCCGCCGGCGCGCACGCACTCAACTACCGCGTCAACGACCTGGGCGAGCACGGGCAACGCGCTTGCCACCGCGCCGGCCACGGTAGCGTCCTCGGCGTTCAGTAGCCGAAGGACCTCCTCTGTCGGCACGATGTCGATATCTGCCGTCCGCGGGTTCCGCTCCTCAGTGCGCGACGCTGCTCCTGAGGGCATCACCTCCGCTGGCCCATCCGGCTGCGTTCCTGCCGACACCAGCCTCTCCTCCGCTGCCATCTCATGTGCACCGTACCGGCAGCCAGATCCGCCCGTGGCGAGCGCCGCAGCGCGCTCCGGCCGTCCTCACGTCCGCGTAGTAAATATGCATAGACGTCATTTAGAGGTGAATAACTGACATAATTGTAGACGTGATCATCCGGTCGGCAGTACCCGGAGACCTGGCCGATATCCAGGCAGTATGCGCCATCGCGCTGGATCTTGAACCGGATGCGGGCGAGCTCCCGAAGTTGCTACAAGCCGGGCCCGACCGCCTCGTGGTAGTTGCTGAGTCCGGGAACGCCATCGTTGGAGTCTGCTACGGAAGCATCGCAAGGCCGGTCGCGGAGCAGCGGCGAGGCCATGTCGAACTCCTCGCGGTCGCGCCGACAGCATCGGGGCAGGGCGTCGGGCGGCGATTGCTCGACGACATGGAGGCACGGCTCCGCGGGCGCGGCGTCACCGAACTCATCCTCGGCGCGAACCCGCCGGTCTACTTGTGGCCGGGAATCGACGTCCGGTACACCTTTATGACCTGCCTGGCCCACGCGGCGGGCTACGAGCGCTACCGCGACGCGGTCGACATGGCCGTCGACTTGCGGACCGCGGACCTCGACGTAAGCGGCGAGGAACGCAGGCTGGCCGGGGCCGGGGTGGCAGTCAGGCGAGCGGCGCGGGCCGAGGCCGGACTCGTCATCGACTGGCTGCGCGCAGGTCCGTGGGGTCAGTCGACCTGGCCCGATGAAGCCGCCTCGGCGCTTGCCAGGGACCCAGTCGCGTGCCATGTCGCGTGCCGGGGCGGGGAGTACGTCGCTTTCGCCTGCAACGGCAGCGTCCGCTCTGGCTGGTTCGGGCCGATGGGTACGCTGGCGTCGGAGCGTCGGCTTGGCGTGGGGTCGGTGCTGCTGAAGCGCTGCCTGGCGGACATGCGGACGTCCGGCTTGCCCACGGCCAGGATCGGCTGGGTCGGGCCGGTCAGGTTCTACGCCAGGACTCTTGGCGCCAGAATTGAACGCGTCTACTGGCTCTACCGGAAGGCCGCGTGAAGGGCGGTCTGCGCCGGGCGCCGCCGCGTACCCAGGCGCGGAGACCTGCGATCCTGGCTGCGCACCTGACCTCTCCCGGAGGTGACGATGCCGGCTGGCCACGATCTCGACGGCTGCCTGCTCGCCCGCTTCGACGGCCTGGAGCCGCCGTCGTGGCTGCTTCGCTGGCTCGATGATGGCCTTGCCGGCGTGCTGCTCTTCGCCGGGAATGTGAGCAGCCTGGAGCAGGCCCGTTCCCTCATCAAACAGCTTCGGGACCACAACCCGCACGTGCTGATCGGGGTGGATGAGGAAGGCGGGATCGTTACCCGGCTTGAGGCCAGCCGTGGCTCGTCGTATCCGGGCAACGCGGCGCTCGGCGCGCTTGATGACCTCGCCGCGACCGGGCGGGTGGCGATGAGCATCGGCGCCATGCTGGCCGA
>JASHUE010000409.1:0-9058 GCA_030040195.1 Streptosporangiaceae bacterium
GACCGCTCGGTTCTGTGCGCGCGCCGGCGCCGTCCGGCGCGCTGGCCGCGGCGCTCACCTGCCAGCCGTCAGCTCGGGCGCCACATTGGCCAGCTCATCCCACAGGTAGGCCCCCGCCTCGGCCGCCTGAAGCAGCAGCGCCATGTCGACTCGCTCGTTCGGCGCGTGAAGCCGGTCGGCGTTGAGCGAGACCGCGAAGAACACCAGCGGTGCCCCCAGGATTTCCGCCAGGTCGGCTTCCGGACCGCTGCCGCCCTCTCTGGTGAACAGGACCTGCTGGCCGAACGCCCGCTCCATCGCGCCGAGGCCGGCCTGAACCGCCGGCGAGTCGACCGGCGAGAAGCACGGCCGCACTGCTCCCTCGGCGGCGACGACCGTCGAGGTGATGCCCGGCGGCGTGTGGTCGCGCACGTACTGCCGGAGCCCGTCGATGATGGCGGCCGGATCCTGATCAGCGACCAGCCGGAACGACAGCTTGGCGTGCGCCTGCGCCGGGACGATCGTCTTGCCTCCGGGCCCGGTGTGACCACCCCACATGCCATTCACCTCGGCCGTCGGCCTGGCCCAGACTCGCTCCAGGGTGCTGTAACCGGCCTCGCCCGCGGCCGCGCCGCTGTTGCCCGCCACGGCCAGCCACGCCTTCTCGTCGAACGGCAGCCTGGCGATGAGCCCGCGCTCGGCGTCGGACAAGGGCAGCACGCGGTCGTAGAAACCAGGCAGCGTCACCCGGCCGTCGCGGTCATGCAGGCCCGACAGCATGTCCGCCAGGACGTGCAGCGGGTTCGGCACCCCGCCGCCGAACGAGCCCGAATGCAGGTCGCGGTCGGGACCGCGCAGGCTGATCTCGGCGCTGGTGACGCCGCGCATGCCGACGCACATCGACGGCACGTCGGCGGCCCACATGCTCGAGTCGCCTACCACGACGACGTCGCAGCGCAGCCGCTCGCGATGGCTGCGCAGCAGATCCGCGAAGTGCCCAGACCCAGACTCCTCCTCGCCCTCAACCAGCACCTTGATCGTGACCGGCGGCGCGGCTGCACCGGACGCGGCCAGGTTTGCCTTGATCCCGAGCGTGTGGAACAGCACCTGACCTTTGTCGTCGGACGCACCCCTGGCCAGCAGCAGGCCGTCGCGCTCGACCGGCTCGAACGGCGGGCTGTCCCACTCCTCGAGCGGCTCGACCGGCTGCACGTCATGGTGGCCGTAGAGGAGCACCACGGGGGCGGTTGGGTCGGAGGCCGGCCATTCCGCGTACACGGCCGGGAGTCCCTCGCCCCCCGGCCCGCCGGTTGGCCAGACTTCGGCCACGGGGAACCCCGTTCCCAGCAAATAGTCTTGTAGCCACTGCGCCGACCGGGCCACATCGGCATGCCGGTCGGGATCGGCGGAGATCGAGGCGATCATCAGCCACTGGCTCAGCGAGCCGAAGAAATCTGCCGCGTGCTGGTCGATGTACTCCCGGACGTCCATAGTGCTCCCTCACAGGCGGAACTCGGCGCAACGGCGCGCACGGGCCATGATGGGCGTGTGGTCACGATCGTAGTGGCGGGCTCTCAGGCACGGGGAAGACGTCGCTGGCCGTCGCGCGCGGCACGACTGAGGAGGTACCGGTGATTGTCGCGTTCTCTGTCACGCCGCTGGGGGTTGGCGAGGATGTCGCGGACTACGTCGCTGACGCGGTCCGCGTAGTCAGGGCCAGCGGGCTGCCGAACCGGACCGACGCCATGTTTACCTCGGTCGAGGGCGAGTGGGACGAGGTCATGGCCGTGGTTAAGGACGCGGTCGAGGCCGTGGCCGCGCGGGCGCCGCGGGTCAGCATGACGCTGAAGGCCGACATCCGGCCCGGCGTGACCGGCGGGCTCGACTCGAAGGTCGCCTCCCTGGAGCGCCACCTCGGGCAGGGCGACTGACCGACCGGCTAGATCGGGTTCTCCGGATGGTGGAAGTCCCACTCTTGCAGCGCGGCAACGGAGAGCCAGTCCAGTCCCGTGCCGGTCTCAGCCTCGATCCCGTGGGCGAGAGCGGCCATGGCGGCCGAGGCGGCGTAGCCGTCGACTCCATCCGCTTCCTCGCTTTTGCCCTCGAATGCGCGGACGATCATTTCCTTGGCCGCCGTTGCCCTGGCAGGGCCGGAGCCGTAGCTGTTCGCCAGGTGCGAGATCGCCCGTCGCACTATGCGCTCGGCGATGCCATCACTCATGGCCACACGTCGTTCGGTCACCGATGCCCTCCATCCGTTGATCGTGGGCATTTTATCCAGTGCAACTGAGTGCGAACCTCAGCCGACTGCGGCGGCCCAGATTTCAAGTGCGAGCCGGACCAGGTCGGCGTTTCCGTCGACGGGCTGTCCGTCCGGGCCGACCGTGACGTCCTCGAGCCCGACTCTGGTGGGCAGGCCAAGCCCGCCGGCGTGCGCGATCAGCGGCCAGCAGCTTTCGTCCTCGCCATGCAGCAGCGGCCGGGCACCGGGAGCGGTTGTGGCCAGCCTGGCCAGGATCTGGTCCGCGTGACCGACCGCGTCGTCCCTGTCGACGCCGGACACCTCGACCATGATCCGCAGCCAGCCGCCGGGCGGCTGGTAGCCGGCCACGCGGTCTGCGTCGGCGACCGACCAGACGCCGGCCTCGACGCCGATGTTCTCGGCCGCCAGGGTTGCCGCCAGCTGCTGCCAGCCCTCCTCAGCGAGGTTCAGGGACGCGAAGTCCGGCCGCTCTGCAGCATCCAGTTCCGCCCACGCGGCAATCTGCTGCTGGCGTGACCTGGCGGCGGCGGCCGGGCCGCCGGCCGAGTCTGCGGCCGCCCACAAGCCCGTGGTGACGCCGACGGGCACGCCAGGGCAGGCTGCTCGCACCGCCGCCACCGCCGCTGCGACATCCGCTGGCCACAAGGACTCCAGGCCGTTGGCGTCGCGGGGATGCAGGTGCACGGCTTCGGCGCCGGCTGCGACCGCGCCACTGGCTGCCTCAGCCAACTGCCGCGGGGTCACCGGGACGGCCTGGTGATCGGACGCGGCGCGGCGTCCGTTCAGGCAGGCCTTGATTCGCTCGATTCGCGCTGCCACTGATCCCTCCCACGTCCGGCCCACGCATCGGAACAATAGAACCGCAGCCGGGCCTGACGGTGAAAGATGGAGGCGCCGGCAGTGCCGCTGCCCCGGACGAAGGAAAGCATGGCATGCGGTCACAACAGGTCCACCATCCGCTGTTTGCCCGTCTGTATGCCCGGCTCAGCGTCAGCATGGAGGGCGCAGGAGTCGACAAGCGCCGGGACGCGCTGCTGGCCGGGCTGACCGGCTCCGTCATCGAGGTCGGCGCGGGCAACGGCCTGAACTTCCGGCACTATCCCGCCACCGTCACCAGCGTGCTGGCCGTCGAGCCCGAGCGGCACCTGCGCGAGCTCGCCCTGGTCAGCGCCCGCGAGGCCAAGGTGCCGATCACGGTCACCGACGGCACCGCCGACCGGCTGGCGGCCGATGACGGGTCGTTCGACGCCGCCGTCGCGAGCCTCATGCTGTGCTCGGTGCCCGACCAGGCGGTGGCCCTGGCCGAGATGCGCCGCGTCCTGCGGCCCGGCGGCGAACTCCGGTTCATGGAGCACGTCGGCTCGGAATCAGCGCGCCAGCGCCGCCTCCAGCGGCTGGTCGACGCCACGATCTGGCCCGCCTGCTTCGGCGGCTGCCACGCGGGCCGGGACACGGTCGCGGCCATCGCCGCGGCCGGCTTCACGGTGCAAGAGGTCACGCGTTACCGCCTGCCTGATTCCGGACTGTGGCCGACCACGCCGCACGCGCTCGGCATCGCCGTGCGAGGCTAGCGCCATCGAGGACCAGCCAGCGCCGCGATCAGGCATTCGCCTTCCCGGCGGTTCCGATGCCCTCGATGAGAGCCGTGAGCCCCCGCCGGCCGAGCAGGTCCGCGGGCCGCACGGTGACGTTCTCCCTGACGTAGTAGAACGCGGCCCGAACCTCGGACAGCCGGACCTGAGCCAGGGCCGCCCACGCGAGCCGGTAGGCGGCCAGCTGGACCGCGACGGCCCGCTTGTCGGCAGCCGACGTTGGCCGCCGGCCGGTCTTCCAGTCGACGACGTCGTAACCGCCTGCGGGGTCATCGGCGAACACCGCGTCGATCCGGCCGCGCACCATCCGGTCCCCGATCAGGGTCTCGAACGGCACCTCGACCTCCTTCGGCCAGCGGTCGGCCCAGTCGCCCGCCTCGAACGCCTCCTTGAGCTCGTCGAGTTCCGGATCTCCCGCCAGCGCGGCCGCATCGTCGGCCGCCCCCGGTAGCTCGTCCGCGTCTATCAGCTGCGCCTGCCCGAACCGCTGCTCCAGCCACTGGTGGAACGCGGTGCCGCGGGTCGCGTGCGGAGCCGGCCGGCGCGGCATCGGCCTTCGGACCTGCTGGGCCAGCTCGGCCGGGTCCCTCGCCATGGTCACCAGCGACGACACCGGCAACCGTCGCGGCAGGCCGACAAGCACGGTCCGGCCAGCCTGGCGTCGTTCCCGCTCGGCCAGCAGCAGGTCAGTGTCACGCGCCCACTCGGCCACCAGGTCCTGGTACGAGCCGGCCTCGGCGGGGATGAGGTGGCCGGGCGCGGCGGCATCGGACGCTGCAGTGCCGACGGCGGAAGGTCGCGGCCCCAGGCCCGGTAGGTACTCCTGGCTGGCCGAGCCGGCCAGCTGCCTGATCGCGCTTTCCACCAGTGTGCCGGCCTCCCGCACGGCGTCATACCTGACACCCGCGGCCACGGCTGCGGGCCAGGTCGCCGAGGCCGGCTCGGCTAGCGCCGGGTTCACCGCATCCGGCTCGGGCTCTGGTTCCCAGATGTCGACCTCGCCCGCCCCGTCCTCGCAGGCGGCGCGCACTTCGGCCAGGAACTGAGACGGCCCGAGTCGCGTCGCGCCGTCGGACCACCAGTAGCCGCTGCAGGCAAGCACGTAGACGGCTCTGGTCGCGGCCACGTACCCGAGCCTGCGCTCCTCAGCCAGGTCGCGCGCGGTGCACGCCTCGTTGAACACCGGCAGCTCGGCGGTGTTCAGCCGCGCCAGCGACGGCAGGTCGGCCACGTCTCCGCGCAGGCTGAACGGCAGCAGCCTGGCGTTCTCGGTCCATCGGGTCGTGATCCGCGGCTTGGCCGGGAACACATGCCGCTGCGGGCCCTCAGCCAAGCCGGGCACGAACACGACCGGCCATTGCAGGCCCTTGGCTGCATGCACGGTGGCCAGCTTGACCGAGTCGGTGTCTCCGACCTGACCCGCCTCCAGCCCAAACTCCTCGGTCTCGGCGGCGGCCAGGTAGGCCAGGAACGCGCCCAGGGTCGGATCCTGAGCGTCGCCGGCGAACGTCGCCGCCGCATCGGTGAACGCGT
Organism: Streptosporangiaceae bacterium; assembly: GCA_030040195.1. Classification (GTDB taxonomy): domain Bacteria; phylum Actinomycetota; class Actinomycetes; order Streptosporangiales; family Streptosporangiaceae; genus JAJYUU01. Next base: position 5,368 of record JASHUE010000409.1, read on the forward strand.
CGAGGTCGGCGCGCGCGGCGGCGGGATCGATTCCCGGCCTGGCCGCGACCTCGATATCGAGCCCGAGGACTCGCTCCACCTCGCTCACCAGCTCGGCCAGCGGCCGCGCCGCGTGGGCACGCAGTGCGCGCAGCTCGGCCCCGAGGGCGACGAGGCGGCCGTAGCCCGCGAACGAGTAGGCGGCCGGGCGGCCCAGGTCGTCCAGCGCCTCCACGAGACTGCCTACATCCCTGGTCAGGTCGCTGATCGCACCCGCTACTAGCTCGCCTTCCCGCGAGCCAGACTCGGAGGCCAGCGCGGGTTGGCCGGGCCCGGCCGGAGCCGGTTTGGGCGGCGCCGGTTCTGGCCCGCCTGGCTCGGACACGGGATCCGCGGATGCGCCGGCCTGCAAGCCGGCCGCCGCCTCGGCCTCCCGCGCGATCGTCCTCGCCCGCCTGCCCAGGGCCATCAGGTCGGCCGGGCCGATCCGCCAGCGGGGCGAGGTCAGCAGCCGCGCCAGCGCTGCTGAGGCCGACGGGTCGTGCATGACCTGGAGCGTGGCGACGATGTCGGCGACCTCAGGCACCGTCAGCAGCCCGCCCAGCCCGACTACCTCGACCGGGACGCCGCGCGCCTCCAGCGCGGCCCGCAGCGCGGCAAACTGGGCCCGCTTGCGGCACAGCACCGCGATGTCCCTCGGCCTGACCCGCGCCAGGCCGCCGTCGGGCCAGGCCTGCCCGTCCGGAGCCTGGCCAGGCTCCAGCTCCAGCAGCGCTCCCACCTGCGCGGCCACCCATGCCGCCTCGTCGTGCACGGACTCAAGCAACGCGCACCTGACCAGACCGCGCGCGGCCCGCTCCGGCGGCGCGACCAGCAGCGGCACGTCCGGGACTGCCGCCCGGAGGTCCGCCTGAATGGCACCAGCGGCCGCCAGCACCCGGCCGGTGTTGCGGAAGCTCGTCGACAGCAGCTGCACCGGCGCCGGGCGATTGCGCGCGGAGGCGAAGTCGGTCGTGAACCGGCGCAGGTTCCCCGCGCTCGCACCGCGCCAGCCATAGATCGACTGGCACGGGTCGCCAACCGCAGTCACCGGGTGCCCGCGGCCGAAAAGCGCGCGGAGCAGCACGAGCTGTGCGTGTGAGGTGTCCTGGTATTCGTCGAGGAGAACGACCTGGTAACGGGCTCGTTCCAGCTGGCCCACGCCCGGATGGCGAGTCGCGATCGTGGCTGCGATGGCCATCTGGTCGCCGTAGTCCATGACCTCCCTGACCGCCTTGGCGCCGGCGTACGCCGCCACCAGCGGCAGCAGTTGCTCGCGCGTGCGCTGGGTCTTCAGCACGTCAGCGATGGCTCTCGGGACCTTGCCGGCGGCGGCCGCGATCTCGTCCTCAATCCAGTGGCCGACCGCGACGACGTCGTCGGGACCGCGGAGGTGCTCGGCCAGCTCACCGGCCAGTGCCAGCACCGCCGCGGTTACCGTGGCCGGGGTCCACTCCATCGCGTCCATCGGGCCCTCGTAGGCGCTGACCACCTTGGCCGCCAGTTGCCAGCAGACCGCGGGAGTAATCAGTCGCACCGATGGCTCAAGCCCCTCGCGCAGCGCATGGTCCGCGACCAGCCGGCCCGCGTACGCGTGATAGGTCGAGATGACCGGCTCGCCGGCCAGCTCGTCCTCGTCGCTCGCATCAGCCACGCTGATCCCCGCCCGCCGCAAGGCGCCGAGCCGGGAGCGAACACGCTCGGCCAGCTCCCCCGCCGCCTTGCGCGTGAACGTGAGCCCGAGCACCCGCTCGGGCCGCACGAGCTGGTTGGCCACGAGCCACACCAGCCTTGCCGCCATCGTCTCGCTCTTGCCGGACCCGGCGCCCGCGATGACTGCCATCGGGCCGAGCGGTGCGCCGATGACCGCCGCCTGTTCGGCGGTGGGTGGCTGTGCGCCGAGCATCCGGGCTAGCTGCGCCGGGCTGTAGCGCACGCGTGGCTGCGTCACGACGCTGACCGTGCGCGACTCCCTCACGACACCCGCCCTCCGCGCTCGTCGACTGGGCAGCAGGCCGCTACCGGGCACACTCGGCAGCCGGGGTTCGCCGTCGCCGTGAACACCGGCCCGGCCATGCCCGCGGCGACGGTCTCCACAAGCTGCCTGGCCCAGTCCGGGTCAGGGTCGTCGCTCAGGCTGCGCTGGGCCTGGATGCGCACGCTCGCCTTGAGCGCTGCCTTGCCGATGTGGACCAGCTCGGCGCCGCCCGGATCCACCAGGCCGAGCTGTTCGAACGCCCCGAGCAGGACCGCGAGCTGGTACACGCCGAGCTGCGGATTGCGGTCCAGGTCGCCATCCGAGGGCCGGGTACCCGTCTTCAGGTCCACGACGATTGCCGCGCCGTCCTCGTCCCGTTCAAGCCGGTCAACCTGGCCAGTGATCGTGATGTCGCCCAGGCTGACTCGCAGCTTGTGCTCCACCGCGATCAGCTCGCGCGGGTTGCGCCGGTGCCACTCCAGGAACTTGGCCACCATCTGATCGGCCTGGGCCCGCTGCCGTGCGTTGTACCAGGAACTGCCGAAGTCAATGTGCTGCCAGAGTTCGTCGAGTCGCTTGGCCACCGCACCGTCATCGGCACCCTCGGCGGCCAGGGCCGCCGCGGCGTGGATGACGACGCCAAGGTGCTGCGCCGGGCCCGACGAGCCCACGCCGACGGCCGCCTCCAGGAGCCACCGGAGGCCACACTTGGCGAAGGACTCCACCTGGGATGGAGAGATCTGCACGCGACCGCCTATGCGCTCCCCCGCGGCAGTCTGCTCGGTCAACGCGTACCACTGCCGCGGGTGAGCGCCGCGCACGCCGGCGGCGGCAAGCCGAGCTAGCTGACCGGCGGCGGCCTCGCGCACGTGGGCGGGGAGGGTGCGGTCGGCCGCTGACCGTCGCAGATCGGCGGTCAGCGCCGGGAGCGACAGCCAGCGGCGTCCGGTCCCGGCCACCTGCTCGATCTCGACCTCATCGCCCGCCAGTTCAGCCAGGAACCGGGACGGCCGCTCCTCGGTGTCGTCCGCGCCGACCGCGGTGACGACGAGCGCGCGCCGAGCCCTGGTCACCGCGACGTAGAACAGCCGCCGCTCCTCGGCAAGAAGCCTGGCGCTCGCGGCCGCCGCGGCGGCGCCCGTGGTGCCGGCGTCGCGGCCGGCCATCACGTCCACGAGCTCTTCCATGCCCAGCAGCGAGCCGCGCTGGCGCAGGTCGGGCCAGGTACCCTCCTGCACCCCGGCGACGATGACCAGGTCCCATTCCAGGCCCTTGGCCTTGTGCGCGGTCAGCACGGCCACGCCGTCGGCGCGCGGGGCGCGCTCGGCCAGAGTGTCTCCGGCGATCTCCTGGCCGGCGATGCTGTCCAGGAACAGCCATGTTGAGCCCTGTGGCAGCCGGGCGGTGAACCTCGCCGCCGCGTCGAAAAGCGCAACCACGGCGTCGAGGTCCGCATCGGCAACCGCTCCGCGACTGCCGCCCGCGGCGCTGGCCGCCTGCCATCGCGGGCCAAGACCTGAGGCGTCCCAGACCGCCCAGAGGACGTCATGCGGCGTTCCGTTCCTCTCGGCCGCCCGCGCGACATCGAGCAGCGCGGTGATCCGGCGGGCGGCGGCCACCGCGGGCTCGGCGACATGCCCGTCGTCATCGCCCGGCGGCCAGCCTGCCTGCGCCAGCTCCCGCGGATCGCGCAGC
>JASHUE010000410.1:0-3982 GCA_030040195.1 Streptosporangiaceae bacterium
AGCAATTCGCGGCGCTCGGCGTCCTCGAGCAGGTACCACTCGTAGGACCGGACGAACGGGTACACGCTGACGTAGTTCTTCGGCTCCTCCCCGGCGAGGAACGCGGGGATGTGGCTCTTGTTGAACTCGGCCGGGCGGTGCAGCGCCAGCACCGACCAGACCGGCTCGCTGGCCAGGCCAAGCCTGGTCCGGCGGAACCGGGCGTACATCTCCTGCAGGTCATCGGCGGTCGGCGCGACCCACCAGAACATGTAATCGGCGTCGGCCCGCAGGCCCTGCACGTCGTAACAGCCGCGGGTCACGACACCCTTGCCCGCCGCCTGCTGGCACAGCTCGGATACCTCGGCCGCCAGGCTCGCCCGGCCGCCCGCATCGGCCGCGGCCTGGTCGATCGCCGCCGGGCCGGCGACGCGGAAGACCGACCACATCACGTACCTGATGAGCTCGTTCAGCTCCCGCGCCTTGGGATGGCTGACGGCCTGCGACTGCTCGTTCCCTGCCATGTACTTATGTCTACCAGAGAGTTTCATGGGGGGAACGAGGGGCGGCCAGGCAGGCTGTCGGGCCGTCAGCCGGCCTAGATCGGCCATTACTCGATAAGTCAGGTGGCTGCAATCGCCGCTATGGCCTCAATCTCGACCAGCTGGCCGCTGTAGCCCAATGCGGCAACGCCAAGCAGGGTGCTGGGCGGCTCGTACTGGGCGAAGTCCGCGTGCACCACGTCCCAGACCGCGACCAGGTTGGCCGGCTCGGCTGACACGACGTAGATCGTGGTCTTCAGCACATCGTCAAGGCCGGCTCCCGCCGCCGCCAGTGCCGTGACCAGGTTGGCCATCGTCTGACGGGCCTGCAGGACATAGTCCGAACCGCCGACGAGCCGGCCGGCCTCGTCAATCGGGCAGGCTCCGGCCGCGAACACCAGGCCGCCGGGCGGCGCGACGGCGGCATAGGCGTAACCGGTCTCCTGATAGAGGCCGTCCGCCCGGACAAAGCGCGCAGGCATGCGAGGGATGCTCGCAGAGCTCGGGCCGGGGCGGCAACCGGATTCGGCTGCCCGGGTCACGCGCCCGCAGCGGCCGCGCCGACCTGGTCCAGGACCGGGTTGATGATCTCGTCGGCCAGCCACCGCGCGACGTTGTCCGGTACGGGCGACCGCACGCCGACCACGATGTGCCGGAATCCGGCCGCGATGAGCGCGGTGATGGTCGCGCGTTCGCCGGCGACATCGTCGGTCCTGATCAGCACCTGAACCGACCGGGTGATGCTGTCCGGATCCCGGCCGAGGTCGGCGCAGTGCTGGTCGAGCACCCGGCTGCGCTCGGTCAGGAAATCAATGCTCGCGTGCGGCGGACCAGGGATGTTCCAGATGTCGGCCTGCTCGGCGACGACCCGCAGCAGCCTGCTACCCGAACCCCCGACGAGGACTGGCGGCCCCGGCCGCTGCACCGGCTTGGGCTCGCTGATCGTCCCGGACAAGGTGTAGTAGCTGCCCGCGAAGTCGAACTCGTCCTCGGTGAACATGCGGCGGATGATCGTGATGGCCTCCGCCAGCCGGCCGATTCCTTCGCCGGGTGGCATGACCGTCAGCCCGTACGCTGCCTGTTCGCCCGGGTCAGCGCCGTTGGCGGCCCCGTGCGGCCGGGTGCCGCCGACGCCGAGGCCGAGCACGAGTCGCCCGCCGGAGATGACGTCCACGGTCGTGGCCATCTTGCCGAGCACCGCCGGCTGGCGAATCTGGTTGTTGGTCACCAGCAGGCCCAGGCGAAGGCGCCGGGTCTGGGCGGCCAGCGCCGAAAGCAGCGTCCAGCCCTCGAGGATGCTGCCATCCTTGGGTCCGTTCAGCGGCAGCATGTGGTCCCAGAGCCAGGCGTGCTCGATCTCCGGAACATCGTCGGCTTGCAGCCAGGCCCGCTGGATCCAGTCATAGGTCGTGCGCATGGGCGTCGTCTTCAGGCCGAATGTCACCGGCCGGGTGTCTGTCATGACCGCGCCTCCAGCCAAGGGATTGCGTGTATCGTCAGTATAGCCGATTATCAGCGCTCCTGAGCATCAGCCCCGCCCTGTAGATTGGCAGCCATGAGTGACGGGCTACCCGACGCGCTCGCCTACCGGCTTGGCTACCTGCTCAAGCACGCTCAGCAGCAGCTGGTGCAGGCGTCGGCGCCGGCGATGGCACCGTTCGGGATCGACGGCCGCGAACTGGCCGTGCTGGCCGTGCTCGGTGCCGACAAGCCGCTCTCGCAGCAGGAGGCGGCCGAGCAACTCGGGATCGACCGGACCACGATGGTGGCGCATGTCGACGCGCTGGAGGACAAAGGCCTGGTGGCCCGTCGCCGCAGCCCGCAGGACCGGCGCAAGAACATCGTCGAGCTGACGTCAGCCGGCCAGAAATGCCTGCGCGAGGCCGGGCGGGCCCGTGACGAGGTTGAGCGCGACTTTCTCGCGCCGCTCGGCGCCGCCGGCGCCGAGGAGTTCGTCCGGGCGCTGCACGTCCTGGTGGCCACGCACGGTGAGATTAAGCCGGCGACTCACGCCAGTGCAGGGCACACCCGGGCCGGTCAGGTCCCGCGCAGCGCGCTGATCGCGGGCCCGTAGAGCAGCCGCTTGTGCTCGGCCAGCGTGCGCGTGTCTTTGCCGCTCAGCCCGGCCGCGAGTTCGATGGCGCGGGCAAGCACGTCCGGCTCGGCGGCGGCCTCGTGCACGATGCCGGCCGCCCGCGCATCCTCGCCGCCGTATCGGCGTGCGGTCAGAACGGCTTCGTCCAGCGTCCGGCGGGGCAGTTTCGCGGCCAGCACGCACATGTATTCGGCCGTCAGCGGCAGGCCGAGATCGGCCTCGGGCATGCACCAGAATCCGCGGTCCGCGCGCATGACCGCGAAGTCGTGCGCGCACGCCAGCAGGGCCCCGGCTCCGAATGCGTGGCCGTTGACCGCAGCCACGGTGATGGCCGGGAAGCCCAGTACCCGCCCGAGCACGGCGTAGATCGAGCGCAGGTAGTCGCCGGCCCGTTCGGGTGCGGTCGACAGCCAGTCCAGGTCCATCCCGTTGCTGTAGAACTTGCCCTCGCCGACCGTCACCAGCGCGCGCGGAGTCTCGCTCGCCTCAACCCGGTCCAGCGCCTCGTTCACCGAGTCCAGCCATTCCAGGCCGAACCGGTTCTCGTCGGCCCGCATCCGCAGCACCCAGACGCTTCCCTCGCGGTCAAGCTCGATCACCGGGTCTCCCTTCGCCCGGCAACGGCGGGCGCGCGGGTGTCGAAGTAAGCAAGTACCTGATCGGCTGCCAGCCGGGCCGACGCGATGCACGCGGGGATGCCGACGCCGTCGTAGGCCGCGCCGCAGACGGCCACGCCGGGCAGCGCGCTGATGCCCGCCCGGATTCTCGCGACCCGGTCGAGGTGCCCGACGCTGTATTGCGGCAAGCCGCCTCCCCACCGCGTCACGCGGACGTCGGCGGGCTCGCCGCTCACTCCGGTGGCGGCGGCCAGGTCGGCGGCTGCGAGCGCGGCCAGTTCGCCGTCGTCGCGCTGCAGTACCGCCTGCTCGCCCAGCCTGCCGACCGAGCATCTGACGATATGCAGGCCAGGGCTGGTCTGTCGCAGGTGCGGCCACTTGTTCGTGCTGTACGTCACGGCCTTCAGGACCCGGCCGTCGACGGCGGGCACGAGAAACCCGCTGCCGGCCGGCGGCTGCCAGAAAGCCGACTCCGGATAAGCGAGCGTGACGATCGCCATGCTGGCGTACTTGATCTCGGCCAGCGCCGCCGCGGCCGCTTGGCCGCCCGCGACCTGCGCGAGCAGTCTGCTCGCAGGCCGGCCGGGCACCGCGATGATGACCGCGTCGGCGTCCAGCGCCTCGGGGGCGTGGGCCGAGCCCACGGTCAGCCGCCATCCGGCCGGCGTCCGCGTCAGCTCACGCACCATCGCGCTGGTTCGCACGGTCGCGCCGGAGCGCGCGGCCAGCACGGCTGGCAGACTGCCGAG
>JASHUE010000411.1:0-2771 GCA_030040195.1 Streptosporangiaceae bacterium
GATGACGATGCCGCGGCCGGTGACGTACACCAGCGTGTTCACCGTCCCGAGATCAATCGCGACGCCCGACCGTAGCCCCATCACTTCGTCCTCTGCCCAAATGGCCCGCTACCAGTATGGCGCTATCCACTTGACGCCGAACGGAGTCCCTTGGAGGACCAATGTGACGTAGATCGCGTTCAGGCGCGGACACCCCTCGTTCCCTTACGGTTCTCACGGTTTTCCCGCTGGGCCGATCGGGCATACCTGTAGTCCTACCCTAAGTAGTCGCATGGCTACTTTGAGTGGCCCTATTCTCGCTCTGCGGGAACGCGGTTACACAGAGGCAACGCATGCAATCCGTAATCCGCTTTACCGTCCTGGCCGTGGCCATAGTGAGCACGATCTCTGCGATCAGTGGCTGCGGCTCGAGTTCGCCCGCCGAGGCAGCTCCGATCTCCGGGACCGAGACGACGATCATGACCACCAGCTCGATGGCCAGCAACCCCAGCTTCACGCTCAGTGCGTCCGGCGTGTTCGCCGGCAAGGGCACGCTCGTCGGCAACGGGAACGGCAAGGACTCTTCGACCGCCAAGCTGTCCGACGGGACGTTCGTCGTCAACCACCCCCAGGACGAGCAGAAGACCGTCAGCGAGTCGCTGGACTCGAAGTCGTGCGCAGCGAAGCTCGTCGAGCAGGGGCGGTACACGCTGAGCAAAGGCACCGGTAAGTACGCCGGCATCAGCGGCTCAGGCACCGCGGTTCTCACGACGACGGCGACACTACCGCGGCTGAAGGACGGCAAGTGCGACACGTCGACCACGGTCACGCCGGTGTCCGGCACCGAGCACACGACTATCAAGGCCGTCGGCCCGGTGCACCTGCCGTAGCGAAGTCGGGCCGTAACGACGCTGGCGGCCGATTGCGGGTTGGAACGAACCCGGTACGCGTGCCGGGGTGGCACAGCATGGGCCGGGTTACCCGCACGGTCTCGACTAGCCGGCGAACTTGTCGGGATCCGGCCCGACTCGCTCGTCCCGGTTCAGCGCACTGATGGCCTCGACGTCCTCGCCAGACAGCTCAAAGTCGAAGATGTCGATGTTCTCCCTGATCCGGCCTGGGCTCACGGACTTAGGAAACACGATGTCGCCGCGCTCGATGTGCCAGCGCAAGATGACCTGGGCCGGGGTCCTGCGCACCCTGCGCGCGATCGCGTCGATCGTCGGGTCATCGAGGTCCCGCGCGCGCCCGAGTGGCGACCAGGCTTCCACGGCGATCTGATGCTCGCCGCAGAATCGCCGTAGCTCGTCCTGGGTCAGGTACGGGTGGACCTCGAACTGGTCAACCGCGGGCGGGACCTCGGACTCGGTGTGCAGCCGCCGCAGGTGATGGGCCTGGAAGTTCGACACGCCGATCGACCGCGCCCGGCCGTCCTGGTAGAACTCCTCCAGGGTGTTCCACGTGGAGACGTAGTCGCCGTCGTAGCGGGTTGGCAGCGGCCAGTGAATCAGGAACAGGTCCACGTAATCGGTGCCCAGAGCCGCGAGTGAGCCGTCGAAGGCCCGCCGCGCGTCGTCAGGGCGATGCGCGTCGTTGTTCAGCTTCGTGGTGAGAAATACGTCCGCCCGGTCCAGGCCGGATTTGGCGATCGCCTCCCCGACTTCCTTCTCGTTGCCGTACATCTCCGCGGTGTCGATGTGCCGGTAGCCGGACGCAAGCGCGGACGTCACCGCCGCGAAGGTTTCCTCAGGCTTTATCAGGAAGACGCCGAACCCGAACTGGGGGATCTTCTGGCCGTTGTTCAGCAGGATCTCGGGTATCGCACCCACGACAAGTTCTCCTTACGAGCGAAGGCGGTTGCACGCACCCTGGACAGCCCTGCCCGGCCCGATCAGGGCTAATCGCCCACGCCAAGATCGGCGAGCCCGGCATCGGGCGCGAGCCGGGACATCCGGTAGGTTGTCGCAAAATCCCGCCGGGTTCGCCTCGATTCGTTCCGGACAACCTACAGGATCTCGAGTACGCAGCCGGCTGAGCGGGCGCCTGCGCGTCCGGCCGGGCGGGCTCATTAGCCGATCAGCGGCAGCCGGTTGTCGGCGGACTCCGCGCGGCCTGACGCTGCGAGGATCCAGGCGAGATCGTCCTTGAGCTCCGGCGGCCGGGTCCCGCGGGTACGGCGTGCGAGCAGGTCGTCCAGGATCGATGCGGTCGTGGTGATGCCATCAGGCGTGGCGAAGATGGGCCCGTTGACCGCCTGGGCCAGGTCGATGCCGTGAACGACCGCCTCGAGGATCCGGCTGTGGACGAACTCGTCGACCCGCATCGGCGCGAAGTATCCCGGACCGACCAGGTCAGCGGGCACTTCGCGTGCCTCGGAGATCGTCTTGCTGAACGTCTCCGCGAGCACGCCCGGCATATCGGCAGGCGTCTTGCCCTCGACCATCGTGTACGCGTACGAGTACACGACCGGCCCGGTCTCCGATCGCGGGTTAATGAAGAAGCTCGTACTATCCCTGGCCGGCTGCGAATCCTCTTTTCCGGCAATAAGCGTTCTCGTCAGGCCGATAGCGATGTCGAAATGGCCGGCCAACTCGAACACCGTCCATTTCGGCAGGTCGGCATCGACCGGAACGAGCAGCGTCGGCTTGGCCCAGTCCTCCTCCGTGAGCTGGCTGAACGCACTTGAAACGGCGTCAAGCTCGGCCTCCAGCATGTCGATCATGGTTTCGTACGACGCCACCACGAACACCGCCCTCCGGACGCGCAACCGGATCGTCGTTTAACCGGACATT
>JASHUE010000412.1:0-3054 GCA_030040195.1 Streptosporangiaceae bacterium
AGGGAGAGGCGATGACAAGCGTCGTGGTACGAGATGACGGGCCGGCGTTGCGCGCTGAACTGCGATTGCCTGGCTGCAGCCCTGACCGTGCGCTGCAGGCGTTCACCGCGCCGGACATGGTGGCGCGGTGGTGGGGTAACGCCGAGCTGACGGCCGACTTGGCGCCCGGCGGGCGCTACGACGTCTGGTTCGCCGGCATTCCCGCCCGGATGGCCGGCCGGGTGCTGAGGTACGAGCCCGCCAGCGTGCTGGAGTTCAGCTGGGCTGGGAGCACGAGCCGGAGCTGCCGCCCAGTTCAGTCGCCGTCGAGGTCGGCGCGGCGGAGGACGGCACGACCGCGCTGCGCATCGAGCACGGCCCGCATGCTGAGGACGAAGCCGGGCGGGTCGCGCGGCTGGAGCATCGAGAGGGCTGGGAATACTTCCTGCCGAGGCTGGCAGCGCTGCTGACCGGATGAGCCCGCAGCCCACCCTCAGGACTGGCCCGGCGGCTGCAAGGTGAACCAGTAAAACCCGTGTCCGGGCAGGGTCAGCAGGTAGCTCAGCTCGCCGATGGGCGGGAACGCGACTCCGCCGGTGCACTCGACCGGCGTATAGCCGGCGTAGCGGCTCAGGTCGAGTTCCACCGGCTGCGGAAACCTGGACAGGTTATTCACGCACAGCATGGTGTCGGTGCCGATGACGTCGTGGCCCGAGAGATCGGTGCCGGCCGGCAGCGTCTCGCCTTCCCGGCGCTCGCGCACGAAGGCGAGCACGCTCGGGTTGGACGAATTCAGCTCGTCATAGCTGCCCAGGGCGAAAACGGGGTGCTCCTTGCGAATGCCGAGCATCCGCCGGGTCCAGTTCAGAAGTGAGCCTGAGCTGCGCTCCTGCGCCTCGACGTTCAGGGCCTGGAAGCCGTAGATCGGGTCCATGATCACGGGCAGGTACAGCCGGGCCGGGTCGCACACCGAAAACCCTGCGTTCCGGTCGGGCGTCCACTGCATGGGCGTGCGCACGCCGTCGCGGTCGCCAAGCCAGATGTTGTCGCCCATGCCGATCTCATCGCCGTAATAGATCACTGGCGAGCCAGGGAGCGAGAGCAGCAGGGCGGTGAACAGTTCAAGCTGATCACGCTCGTTGTCCAGCAGCGGGGCGAGCCGCCGGCGGATGCCGATGTTCGCCTTCATCCGCGGGTCCTTGGCGTACTCGGCGTACATGTAGTCACGCTCGTCGTCGGTCACCATCTCCAGCGTCAACTCGTCGTGGTTGCGGAGGAATATGCCCCACTGGCAACCGAACGGGATCTGCGGGGTCTGCGCCATGATCTCGGAGATGGGATAGCGCTGTTCGCGGCGGACGGCCATGAAGATGCGCGGCATCAGCGGGAAGTGAAACGCCATGTGGCACTCGTCGCCGCCGGAGCCTGGGTCACCGAAGTACTCGACAACGTCAGCCGGCCATTGATTCGCCTCGGCCAGGAGCACCCGGTCCGGGTAGAGCCGATCGATCTCGGCCCGTACCCGCTTGATGTACTCGTGGGTCTCCTTCAGGTTCTCGCAGTTGGTGCCCTCGCGCTCATACAGATACGGCACCGCATCCAGCCGGAACCCGTCGATGCCGAGATCGAGCCAGAACCGCAGCACTTCGATCATCGCATCCTGGACGTTCGGGTTCTCATAGTTGAGGTCGGGCTGGTGGGAAAAGAACCGGTGCCAGTAGTACTGGCCGCGGACCTGGTCGAAAGTCCAGTTGGACTGCTCGGTGTCGACGAAGATCACCCGTGCGTCGGGGTACCTGCCGTCGTTGTCGGACCAGACGTAGAAGTCGCCGAACGGCCCGTCCGGATCACTGCGGGAGGCCTGGAACCACGGATGCTGGTCGCTGGTGTGGTTCATGACCAGGTCGGCGATGACCCGGATGCCGCGCGCGTGCGCCTGCTCAACCAGCGCGACGAAGTCACCGATGGTCCCGAATTCATCCAATATAGCAGTGAAATCGGAAATATCGTAACCGCCATCCCGCAGCGGGGAGTCATAAATAGGCAGCAGCCAGATGCAGTCGATGCCAAGCCACTGCAGGTAATCCAGGCGTGAGATCAGCCCCCTGATGTCTCCGGTGCCGTCGGCGTTCGAGTCGTGGAACCCGCGAATCAGGACCTCATAGAACACCGCGCGCTTGAACCAGTACGGGTCCCTGGGGGTCTCGAACGAGAATGAGTCGGGTACGGGCGCGTTCGCGGCCGTCTCGAACTCCGGCTCCGGCTCTGCTGTCTTGCGCTCACGGGCCGGATGCGTGGCGTTGGTCACTCCCGCTCCTGCTGCTTACTGCCTTTGGTCCGGCTTCCAGCTTCCCTGGTTCCTGCCGCTTACCGTGCGCCGGGGTACGCCGGTCTCACTCAGCGCACGGTGAAGATGTGCGCAGGCGCGATGGCCGGGTCCAGCCGCACGTAGTTCGCCTGGCCCCAGCGGTAAGCCTGTCCGGTCAGTTCGTCGGTGACCGTGAACCCAGCGCCCGCGTCGACTCCGAGAGCATCGGTGTCAAGCCAGACAGTAGCTTCACGCGCACCTCCGGCGTCCAGGTTTACCACGACGAGAACGGTGTCACTGACCGCCGTCTGGGGCGCGCCGGTTCGCTTGGAAAAGCAGAGGACATCCGGCTGGTCGCTGTAGTGGAACCGCAGGTTGCGCAGCCAGTGCAGGGCCGGATGCGCCCGCCTGATCTCGTTTAGCCTGGTAATGAACGGTGCGATCGTCAGGCCGAGTTCTGCCGCCCCATCCCAGTCCCGCGGACGGTAGGCGTACTTCTCCGAATCCAGGTATTCCTCGCTGCCAGGCACCAGCGGGATGTTCTCGCACAGCTCGTAACCCGAGTAGACGCCCCAGGAAGGCGTCAGCATTGCCGCAAGGACCGCTCTGACCCGGAACGCGCTCGGTCCGGCGTGCTGCAGGTACTGGGACAGGATGTCAGGTGTGTTGACGAAGAAGTTGGGCCGCATGTACGCCGCCGCCGGGCCCGACAGCTCTTGCAGGTATTCGGTCAGCTCCGCAGCGGTATTACGCCAGGTGAAGTACGT
>JASHUE010000038.1:0-3476 GCA_030040195.1 Streptosporangiaceae bacterium
CCGGTCATCGACGAGATCGGCTACGACCTGGTGGACATGCCGGGCGTCGCGCTGGCCGACACCGTATTTGAGTCGCTCGACCACGAGTCCTGACGCCGTCGTGGCCTGCCGGGCGTGGCTTTGACCCCCGCGGCAGCCGCGAGGCTTGCGGGCGGGGCTGCCGGCGGCTAACCCTCGTTCCCCGTATCGGCGGCTTGCGCGGCCGCCCGCTGCTCTCGGCGCTGCGCTGCCCTGGCCCGCGACTTTTTCAGGTACGGCACGTAAACCAGGCCAAACACCCCCATGCACACTCCGCCCACGGGGACCCATATCCACCATTGGTCGGCTCGCGCAAGGTCGCCGCGCACAATAAGCAGCACGACGAGCGCTACCGCCCATGCGGCCGTGAGGACGCCGGTGATGAGCCGGTCGTCGCCTTCCAGTGGCGGCGGGGCTGGCCGTCGCGGAGTGCTCACCGCCCCAGGCTAGCCGCCAGTCTGGCCTCGGGGATGCGTCGGCGGCACGGCCGTGCGACGATTCTGCCGGAACCGCGCCATCGGGCCCGGCCAGGCCAGCCTGCGTCGTACCGATGTCGCGGTGAGCAACATGTCCGTTCCGCGCGCTGCTTTGACGGAGTAAAACCGCTCCGGGTAAAGTTAGCAAGAGTAATGACTCAGGTTAACCAAAATGAGCACGCCACTTCAGACCAGGTCCGACGCCGGCCTGGCCACCGCCCTCCGGATCTCGGTGAGTCGGCTGGCGCGCCGGCTGCGGGCCGAGCGGATGGCCAAGGGCTTGGAGCCAGGCTTGTCCGACACGCAGTTGGCCGCGCTGTCAGCGCTGGAGCGGCACGGTGCGATGACGCCGGGCGAGCTGGCGGATCACGAGAAGGTACAGCCGCCGTCCATGACCAGGGTCATTACGGTCTTGGAGGAGCGCGGGCTGGTGATGCGGGCGCCGCACGCCAGCGACCGGCGGCAGGTGGTGCTCACGGCAACCGAACAGGGCAATGCGGTGGTGGAGCAGTCGCGGCGGCTGAGGGAAGCATGGCTGGCGAAGCGGCTGAGGGAGCTGACGCCGCAGGAGCGAGCGCTGCTGCGGCAGGCGGCGCCGATTCTGGAGAAGCTCAGCCAGTCGTAACCGCAGGCGAAGCCGGCGACCTGGCCACCGGCAAGGTCGGGTGGGGCAGGCAGACCTTCGGGTCGCTGCAGACGCGCAATTACCGGCTCTTCGCTTCCGGGCAGGTCGTGTCGAACACCGGCAGCTGGATGCAGCGGGTCGCCCAGGACTGGCTGGTCCTGCAGCTCACTCACAACAGCGGTACGGCTCTCGGCATCACGACCGGGCTGCAGTTCGCTCCGATGCTGTTCAGCATGTGGGGCGGCGTGATCGCCGACCGCTACTCCAAGCGCCGGATCCTGATGACGACCCAGACGCTGATGGGCGGCCTGGCGCTAGTGCTCGGGCTGCTCGCGCTGACCGGCGTCGTGCGCATCTGGCAGGTCTACCTGCTGGCGTTCGCGCTGGGCATGGTCACCGTGGTCGACAACCCGACCCGCCAGGCGTTCGCCGTCGAGATGGTCGGCAAGTACGGCATGGCGAATGCCATCGCGCTCAACAGCGCCGTCTTCAACCTGGCCAGGATCGTGGGTCCGGCGGTTGCCGGACTCGTCATCGCTGCTGTGGGAACACCCACGGCATTCCTGATCAACGCCGCGTCCTACGGCGCGGTCATCCTCGGGCTCAAGCTGATGCGTCCGGAGGAGCTCTACCAGGTACCGCGGGCGCCGAGGTCGCCCGGCCAGCTTCGGCTGACCCTGGATTACGTGCGGGCCAGGCCGCAGCTGTGGACAACCATGCTCCTGGTCTTCTTCGTTTCGACCTTTGGCATGAACTTCCAGGTCACGAACGCGCTGATGTCCCGGGCCGTGTTCCACACCGGCGCCAGTTCGTTCGGCCTTGCCTCGACCATGTACGCGGTCGGCGCGCTCGGGGGCGCGCTCGTCGCCGCGCGCCGAAGCCGGCCGACGCTGCGGCTGCTGATCGCCACGTCGTTCGCGTTCAGCGTGCTTGAGGTGGCCACCGGGCTGATGCCTAACTTCTGGACCTTCGCGCTGGCGCTGATCCCGACCGGGCTGGCTTTGCTGACCTACACCACAGCCTCGAACTCGACCACTCAGCTGAACACGACGGCGGAGATGCGCGGCCGGGTGATGGGCGTCTACATGATGATCTTCCTGGGCGGCGCGCCGATTGGCTCGCCGCTGGCCGGCTGGATTGCGGAGGAGTTCGGCGCGCGCATGAGCGTGATCTCCGGCGGCGTGATCTCGCTGGCCGCCACCGTCGCCGTGACCTGCCTGCTCGCCCGGATGCGCGGCACGCATGTCCGCTCCTACCTAAGGCCCGCCGAGCTCGCGCGGATCGTCGCCTGACCCAGGCCGGGATGTGCCGCGTTGCTGGCGCAGCCGAGGACCGGGGCATTCACACGGATCGGCCTTCGCCCTGATACCAATGGCAGCGTGAGGCTGTTCGTTGCCATCGTGCCGCCCGCTCGGGTCCTGGCGGAGTTGGCGGAGGCGGTCGCGCCGCTGCAGGCGGCCCGGCCAGAGTTGCGCTGGACGACTCGGACCGACTGGCACCTGACCCTCACCTTCCTCGGCGACGTGGCTGAACGGGTACTACCGGACCTCACCGTCCGGCTGGAACGGGCCGCCGCGCGCCATCCGGAGCGGCAGCTAGCCGTCGGCGGCGGCGGCGCGTTTCCCGGACCGCGCCGGGCCAGGGTGGTATGGGCGGGCATCGAGTCCGACGTTGATCTGGGGCCGCTCGCCGCGTCGGTGGCGGCCGGGGCCCGGAGGGCTGGTGCTCCGCCGCCGGATGAGGGCAGGCGCTACCGGGCGCACGTTACGCTCGCGCGTTGCCGTTCCCAGGCCGATGTGATGGAACTGACGTCAGCGCTGGCCAGTTTGGCGGGCAGCCCGTGGACCGCGGACTCCGTTCGGCTGATCCGCAGCAACCCCGGCGGCGAGCCGCGGTACGAGGATCTCGGCAGCTGGCCGCTCAGGGCATCGCCTGCACGCTGACGGGGGCAGTCGCCCAGGAACGGGGGTCAGGTGGCGCTACAGCCGTTCGAGCACGTAGTCGATGCAGGCGGTGAGGGCCTCGACGTCGGCCGGGTCCACGGCCGGGAACGTGCCGATGCGCAACTGGTTGCGGCCGAGCTTGCGGTAGGAATCGGTGTCCACGATCCCGTTCGCCCGCAGCGCCTTCGACAGCGCCGTCGCGTCCACGACGTCGGCGAAGTCGATCGTGACGACCACCTGGGAGCGCTGGGCCGGGTCGGCGACGAACGGCATGGCCACGGGCGACTTGTCGGCCCAGGTGTAGAGGATGCCGGACGAGACCTCCGTGCGCTCCGTGGTCCAGGCCATGCCGCCGTTGGCCAGCATCCACTCAATCTGCTCGGCCAGCAGGATCAGCGTGGCCACGGCCGGGGT
>JASHUE010000413.1:0-2520 GCA_030040195.1 Streptosporangiaceae bacterium
TGCTGGCCCGCGGGGGGCCGACCCCCGGCATCGCGCCCGCCGGGCCGCGCTTCGGTCGCCTGCTGGGCCTGGGGCCATGGCCCGCCGGAGCCCCCGCGGGCCAGCAGGTTGTCGTCCTGTCTGGCCCTCGGGTCTCCGCCCGGCACGGCTCGGCGTGACCCCTCTGCAAGCACGCCCGCCGGCGGGTCCTGGTCGCCGATCATCGCGAGCACGGCCGCTCGCGCGGTCGGCCGATCGGCCGGGTTGGCGCTCAGGCATTCCATCACGACATCGCGCAGCGGTGCAGGCAGCACGTCGAGGTCGCCCATCGTCGTGGGCGGCTTGCCCGATGCCGCGTACACCACCGTCTGCGCCCACGCGGCCATGTCCGCCGCCGGCGTGGCCGCGCCGTAGGGCGGGGTTATGCCGAACTCGACCACACGCGGCCCGGCCGCTGTCATGATCACGTACTCGGGACCGAAGTTCCCGTGGACCAGGCCGGCCAGGTGGATCGAGGCGAGTCCCGTGGCCATGCCGACGGCGGCCGACTCAAGCTCGGGACCATCCAGGATGCCGTCGGTGGATATGACCTCAATCAGGGACTTGCCGGGTACGTACTCGCTGACCAGGAAGGCATCGTCGCCGTCCAGGCCCGCGTCAAGGATCCGGGCCGCGCAGAACGGAGGCACTCGCTTGGCGACGGCGGCTTCGGCGGCGAAACGATCCCGCGCGGCGGCGTCCTTGGTCCACTCGCTGTGCATGACGCTGATGGTGACCTCGGCGCCGTCAGGGCCGTTGCCCACGTAGATGGGTCCCTCGGCCGGGATCCCGGTGATCCGCCCCGCCAGCCGGTACCGGCCAACCCGCCTTGGGTCGCCGGCCTGCAGCGGCGATTGGTGAGGCATGGAGAGGCTCCGGGCGTGGGCACGCACAGTACAACTTGTTGTGCGGTTCGCACCATAACGCACTATGTGCAAGGCACTGCGCTGAATCAATTAAGTTACTGGCAAGTAAATCTCGGTGCCAGCAAATCTGCTGATCGCGGGGCCGGAATGCCCAGGTAAGGTGGGCAAGCCCTGACGGGTCGCCGCGACACGCCTCGCCTAGCTGGGCCGGGTTGGTGTACCGCGACGCTGGACGTGGCAGAATTCCCCGCCGGATTCGGGCACAACCGAGGCCTCCCGAGCGTTACAACCGCGCGAACGGGTTAGTGAGATGGAGGGGTTAGAGCCGAGATGGCTACCGATTACGACAGCCCGAGGAAGACAGACGACGAACTGACCGAGGACAGCCTGCAGGAACTGCAGGCGCGGCGGATGGACAAGTCCTCGACGGCGATCGACATCGACCCTGATGACGTTGCCGAGTCGCTTGAGCTACCGGGGGCTGATCTCTCTAATGAGGAGCTCTCGTTCCGGGTGATCCCCCGGCAGGCGGACGAGTTCACCTGCTCGAGCTGCTTCCTCGTACATCACCGCAGCCAGCTTGCCGAGACTCGCGGCGGGCAGATGGTCTGCCGGGAGTGCGCCGCCTGACCTGCGGAAAAGCAGACGGACGCGCACATGTCCCTCGACGGGACGAGGTATGCCACCGGGACGGCGCCGGCAAATGCCGGCCGGCCGGTACCCGGTGGCTGGTGCCTTCGTGCCCCGTGCCCCCACTAGGGGGAAATATGCTTTTTGTACACTAGATCTGAACTGTACCCAGTCTTCGCGTAGCGCTACGGCCGTGACAGAGCCGTAGCGTTACGTCATTTCCGGCGCCGCCTGGTCATGGACAGCAGCAGCGGCGGCAGCCGACGCCGGCATGGTCCTGGCACTCGGCTGAGATGGCCCCCGATGCGGCCGGTCACGGCGATCCCGAGCAGCCCCGCGACGATCGCGAACGGCGTAGATCCGGCGAGCGCCAGTCCGGCGGTGCACCCGGCCAGCGCCGTCAGCAGCGTCGCCCAGGCCAGGACCGACACCGCGACCCTGGCCAGCGCGACCTCGGCGTTCCGGCCGAACATGCTGCTCCCCGGAGCTGACCGCACCGCGTGCAGGAAATAGCCCGCCGCCGCGGGCGCGTCGCGACCGCGCAGGCTGATGAGGCCGAGCTCATTGAAGGCACCGGCATTGGCCGGGTCAATTGCCAGCGCCGCCCGCTGGCTGGCCCTGGCCCGGTTCAGGTCGCCCGCGCCCAGTGCCACCTTGCCGGCCGTCACGTGCACGTCTGGCTCTCCCGGCGCGATCGCCAGCGCGGCCTCGCTTGCCTGGCCGGCCAGGTCCTGCTGCCCGGCCGCCACGGCGGCCTGGGCCAGGCAGACGTGGGACCGCCAGAAATGCGGCCCGAGGCGGCGGGCCTCGAGCGCGGCTGCAACTGCATCGCCGGAGCGGTCGAGGCTGATCAGGCCGGTGCTGGCCAGGCGGTGCGGCCAGTCGCTAGCCGGGTCAAGTGCGCTCGCGCGACTCGCCGCGCTGACGGCCTCGGCGGGTTCGCCGTTACCCAGGTGTGCGCGGGACAGCAGGCACCAGCCGCGGAAACTGTCCGGATCAGCGGCCA
>JASHUE010000414.1:0-2719 GCA_030040195.1 Streptosporangiaceae bacterium
CAGCAGCCAATGATCAACGTCGCCGGATCATCCATACTGCGCAGACGCGTCATTCCGACTGCAGGTCGGCATCGCTCCTGAGCTTGGCAACAGCCCGCGACACGGTGCTTTTGACCGTTCCCAGACTCACGCCGAGGACCTCGGCCACTTCAGCTTCGGTCATGTCCTCGTAGTAGCGCAGCACTACTGCCGCGCGCATCCGCTGCGGCAGCCGGTCGATGGCGCGTCGGAGGGTCTCCTGCAGGTCACTTGACACGGCGTGATCGTCCACGGCCTGGTCGGGGATCTCATCGGTCGGGTACTCCTCTACCCGCCTCCTCCGCCACCAGGAGATGTGCGTGTTGACCATGGCCCGGCGAACATACCCGTCCACCGCGCCGCGGTCCTCGATCCTGTCCCAGGCGAGGAACGTCTTCGCGAGCGCGGCCTGAACGAGGTCCTCAGCATCGGCCACGTTGCCGGTCAGCAGGTAGGCGGTGTGGAGCAAAGCGCGGCTGCGCGCCGAGACGTACTCGCCGAACCCGCGATCATCCGGACCGCCCGGCCGGCCTCCGTTCCTGGCCCGCGGCACGGCGGGCGGCTGCGCGACTCGCGGTGCCGCCCCCACCGCGGTCGAGCAGGCATTCGTAACGCTGTGATCGCCCCCGACGTTCACACACCAAAGGTACCCAGGACCAGGCGGGAGCAGTCGTCACCCCATGTAACGGCGCGTCACGCGTCGCGGATATTCGCGGACTGCAGGGGCAGGGAGGGCGACCTCGGTACACTCGCGGCCTAGATACCGACGTGTCAGCTTGGCCGGAAAGATCAGCAAATCGCATCGGCCGGGCCGCGCAGGCGAGATCCTGCCAGCCGGCCCAGCCGTCGGAGCCGGAGGGATGCCATGCCATCCGGGCAGTGTGTCCGGGCCTGTTGTGACCGCTGCGCCGGAGCCGCCGGCTCAGCCGCTGCGGCCGGCGTGGCACGCCGACGGCTGCTGAAGGCCGCCGTCTTCCCTTCGCGCTCCGGCCAGGCGATGACGATAAAACACCCTGAAGCGACAAACTCCCGATTTCTGGCCGTTC
The DNA here is from genome assembly GCA_030040195.1 of Streptosporangiaceae bacterium. GTDB lineage: Bacteria > Actinomycetota > Actinomycetes > Streptosporangiales > Streptosporangiaceae > JAJYUU01. The sequence continues at coordinate 1,065 of JASHUE010000414.1, forward strand.
TCGGGCCGAGGCAGCCGCAACCGGGCGAGGTAGGGACTCGACAGCCGCAGGCAGGCAGATCCGGTGCGGGATTCGCGGATACCGGGCACCTGCCGCGCGCCGTGTCCGGGATGGTGCTCGACGTAAGCCCGCAGGTCCTCGTGCTCGGTGACGCCGGTGACGAGCAGCGCTTCACCTTGACCCCTGATGCGCTCGCCTGGCGAGGCGCCCAGTTAGAGCCCACCGCCCTGCGACCCGGCGATCATGCCGTCGTCCGCCTGCATCCGTCGAGCCGGCAGACGGCCGACCGTATCTGGGCGAACATCGGGCGCGTCACCGGAATCATTACCGAGCGCTCCGGCAGCCGGCTTGTGGTGAGCGAGGGCGCCACCAGGAAGCTACGGGTTGTCGCCATCCAGCCGCAGGCCAGCGGGCGCATCCAGGTCAGGTTCCCCACTCTGGAACCCGGCTACCTCGTCGACATCATCGGCCTGCGCCGCGACGACGAACTCGACGGCATGATCCCGGCGACCTCCCAGCCGGCCTACCCGGCCGCCAAGCTCCCCATGCCCCCGCTGGTCAGCGGGCACGTGCCGGACTCGATCGCCGGATCGGCGACCTGGCACGAGCCAGGCGATGAGCCACCCGGCGTCCTCGGCGTCTGCTATCCGGCGCTCGATCCCGAGACGGGATGCGCCGAGGACGCGCAGACCGGTCAGACCCACGGGTTCGCGCGCATGCCATATCTGGCTATCGGCAGCGTCCTGCGGATCAGGAACGAGTGCACGAACCTCGACTGCATGCTCCCGGTCACCGGCTGCGCGCCGGTAGCCAGGCTCTTCAATGACCGCTGCGTTACCTGCGGGACATCACCGCGCGGGCGGATCGCCGACCTGACGATGGCCAGCTTCGTCGCGCTCGGCGGTGAGCTCGACCGGGGCTGTTTCAACGCCACTATCACGATTGGCGAATGACCGTGCTGAATGCCGTGCGCGAGGTACAGATCTTCCTCATCGCCGCCCTGCTTTACGGAGCATGCGCGACGAAGCTGATGCGCGCGACGCGAGCTGGCTCGACGGAGGAAGGGCTCGGGCCGACGGCCCTGTTCCCGACGCGGATGCGCATGCCGCTGGTGATGGTCATGTGCGCCATCGAGTTCGGGCTGGCCAGCGGTCTGATAGTCACCGCGGGCCGCCTTGGCCATGGCGCGCCCGCCACCTGCATCCGGCTCGCCGCGGGCCTGATGTTCCTCGTCGCGACGAGCGCGCTGATTGAGTTGCGCGCGGCCATGCCGGGCGTCGGCTGCGGATGTTTCGGGGATTTCAGCACGGCGCCGGTGAGCCGCCGGACACTGGCCAGATCGGTGCTGCTGTCGGTGGCGGCCCTGTCCACCATCGGCCTGCCTCCGGTTACCGAACCCAGGTCCAGCGCACACCTGGCTCAGTTGCTGGCCATCCTGGCGGTCGAGCTGATCGTGCTCGGCGCGCTGTCCCCCGAACTGGGCGAGGGCCTGATCCGGCTCGGATACTCCGAGCCATGCGAGCTGCGGGCCATGTCGGCCGACCGCACGCTCGCGGCACTGCGGCGGAGCAAAGCCTGGCGACGTCAGTCCGGCGTGATCACCACGTCTGAGCCCACCGACATCTGGCGCGAGCTGTGCTGGCGCTACGTCGTGT
>JASHUE010000415.1:0-3602 GCA_030040195.1 Streptosporangiaceae bacterium
GCCGGCATCGAAGTCAACGCCGTACACGTCAACGATCTTCGCAAGCCCGCACGGGAATATCCGAAGGCCATCTTCGTCGCGATGGCGCTGGTCATGGCGGTCCTCATCTTTCCGACCCTGGCCATCTCCTGGGTGATTCCCGCAAATAAGATCAGCTTCACCGCCGGCGTGATGCAGGCCTTCGACCGGCTGCTGACCCATTTCGGCGCCGCGTTCGCAGTGCCGCTGATCGCGATCGCCCTGGCGGCCGCGGCCTTCGCGGGGATGCTCACCTGGCTGGACGGCCCGTCCGAGGGCTTGCTGCGGATCGGGCGCGAGCGGGGCTTTCTCCCGCCCTACTTTCAGAAGGTCAACGGCTTCGGCATCGAGGTGCGCATTCTCGGCGCGCAAGGCGCCGTGATTACGGTCATCGCCCTGCTGTATGCCTTCATACCGAGCGTCTCACACGCCTACTGGATCTTCGTTGCGATGGCCACCCAGGTATACCTGATCATGTATGTGCTGATGTTCATCGCGGCGATAAAGCTGCGCCGTTCGCAGCCGGATCACCCGCGCGGCTACCGGGCTCCGGCGCTGGGCCTGCTGTGCGTGCTCGGCGCAACGTCATCAGTGGCCGCCCTCGTGATCGGATTCGTTCCGCCCGCGCAATTCGGCCGGTCGAACCCGCTTACCTACGCCGTCCTCATACTTGCCGGGATTCTCGCCATCGGGATCGCGCCGCCGTTGCTGATGGACCGGCTCCGCAAACCAGGGTGGAAGGCAACCGGCGACACGGGCTAGCTGGCAATCACCTCGACGCTCGCGCCGATGTCGACGAGCCGGCAGCACTCATTGTCCTCGGCGTACCGCAGCCCTTGCACGTTCAGCATGTTCACCCGGGAAGCACCGACCGGGAACGGCCCCCAATGCCAAGTTCCCCGGTGCAGCACAAAGACGTCGTGCGGGCGCAGCAGGAAGGCGCGCAGCAGGCCAGCGTCCTGCGGCGAGGTGAACTCGGTGCCAGGCGGGGCCACCACGGCCACCGCCTGACAGTTCAGCACCATCAGCGCCTGCGTGTGGGTTTGATGCCGGAACAGCATCTCGCAGACCAAGCCCCGCTCGGTCCTCGGCACCTCGACGGCATCGTGCCCGATCAGGTTGAGGTGCACGTCAGCCCATTCGAAGTCAAGCCGGGAACTGCCATCTCGCGGGTCAGTGTCGGGTAGAGGCACCCAGCCGTAAGGGCCCCAGTCGGCCGGGTCAAAGGGCTGCGCACTGATCGTCAGGGCCACTACCGGCATGGACGTCTCCTTTCGGTAATCAGTACTATCCAGCCCTCAGGGCACTCAAGGAAGGCATTAGATGGACGTCCGTAACATCGCGTCAGTGCCGCCGACCGTCGAGCACAACGGAACGACCCCGGTCTGGTACCTGATGCCGCCGGGCACGATGCGCGCAGCGACCGGAGGCGGCTCGCTGGAGCTGGTCAACGAATTCGAGATCACGGGTGGCGGCGCCGTTGACCCGCACACGCATCCCACACATGAGTTCTATTACGTGCTCTACGGCCGAGGGACGATGGTCATCGACGAGGAGAGCCGAGAAGTCGGCCAGGGCGACCTGGTGTACATTCCGCCCAACGCTGTGCACAGCCTCGTGGCCGCAAGCGACCATGCGCCGATCCGCTGCTTTTGCTTCGCGATCGCCTGTCCCGATGCGGGCGAGATCAACTACACGACGCATTAGAGCACCTCAAATGAAGTGCGTGGCGCCGGTCGGGGAGTCACAGTGCATGCGTGACTAATGCGAGGTCTCACGTTGCGCCGGCGGTGGAGAGGCACAAGGATTGAGCGGTGGCGTTAGCGGAGCGTGCGGCGTCAGAGGCGTACCGGGCCGGATGGCTCGCCGTGCGGCGTGTCCCTGAGCCGGTGGCGCGCTGGGCATTTGCTCAGATTGCCGACTACCTGTGGCGTCGGCACGGCAGGGCCGTGCGCCAGCTTGAGGGCAACCTGCACCGGGTGGTGCCGGCCGCCACCGAGTCTGAGCTGCGTCGCCTGTCCCGGGCGAGCATGCGGTCCTACCTGCGGTACTGGGTGGAGGCGTTCCGGTTGCCCGTGATGCCGCAGGAGCGGATCACGTCCGGGATGTCGGTCAGCGGCGAGGAGCAGGCCGCGCTGACGTACCTGCGGGCCGGCCGGGGAGTCATCTTCGCGTTGCCGCACACGGGCAACGTCGACCTCGCCGCCGCATGGATCATGACCCAGGGATTCGGGCGGATCAGCGTTATCGCTGAGCGGCTTAAGCCCGAGTCGGTGTACCGGCAGTTCATGGCCTACCGGGAGAGCCTTGGGATGGAGGTCGTGCCGCACACTGGCGGGCCAAGCCCGTTTGGTGTCATGGCCCAGCGACTGCGAGCGGGCGGTCTGGTCTGCATTGTTTCCGACCGTGACCTCAGCTCGGGCGGTGTGGAGGTGATGTTGTTCGGCGAGAAGGCGCGCATTGGCGCCGGGCCGGCAGCCCTCGCCGTCCGGACTGGCGCTGCCCTGATGCCGGTCACGCTGTGGTTCACCCGCGACGGCTGGCGCGGCCGAATCTACCCCGAGATACCGGCATCTGCCCACGGTACGAGGGCGCAGCAGGTGGCATCGATGTCACAGCGACTTGCCGATGCCTGGCAGGTCGGCATCGCCGAGCATCCGCAGGATTGGCACATGCTGCAGAAGGTCTTCGTTGCCGACCTCGATCCGGCGCGGCTGCCGCAATCGGAACCTGCGGCGGAACACGATCGATCACCAGGCGGCGTAGCACTGCGTTCGTAACGCGGGTGCTGTCAGCTGACCTGTTGTCCGTCTCTGGCCCACCCGCCGAGGACATGCAGAATCATGTAGCCGGCCAGGCGCAGCGAGATCATTGCCGGATGATCGTAGGCAGGAATGAGCTCGACAATGTCCAGCACTGCCGGCCGCCGGGCGCCAATGAGCTCGCAGGCCCGCAGCATCTCGCTCGACAGTAGTCCGCCCGGCTCGGGTGCATCGGTGCCGGGCATCGCCGAGGCGTCGACGACGTCGCTGTCCAGGCTGCAGTAGAACGCGTCTGTCCCGTCGGTAACGATGTCCAGCGCTTCCCGCACGACCGCCTCGATGCCGCGGCGACTTACCTCGCGCATTCTGAACACGCGGATCCCGTGGCGCTCCACGAAGTCCCACTGCTCCGGGGGATTGAGAGCACCGCGGGCACCGATGATCGCCACGTTACGTGGGTCAACGTTCGGCAGCTCGATCATGCGCGCCACGTGTGACCAGTTGGTGAAGTCCTCCCCGGCGAAGTTGGGCTGGCAGTCGATATGAGCGTCGAAGTGCACGTACCCGAGCCTGCCGGTGACGGACTCCGACAGGGCCCGGCCGACCGGGATGGGGATGGAGTGGTCGCCGCCGATGCAGATTGGCATCGCGCCGGCTGCCAGTATCTGGCCGACGTAACGCTCGATGTGGCTCCGCGACCGTTCGGCGTTTGCCGGGATCATGGGGACGTCGCCGGCGTCCACCAGGTGGAATTCGTCGAACACATTGATGTCGAAATCACCGAGGTACGGCAGAAACATCTCGGACACATAGCGCAGCGCC
>JASHUE010000416.1:0-3813 GCA_030040195.1 Streptosporangiaceae bacterium
GGCGGGCGAACGACGCGAGGGCTGCCGTGCTGATGGCCGGGCGTTCCGGCGTGGCGGGGGGTGCTGACACGGACTCCATGTTAGGAGGCGACTCTGGCTTGCCGGAACCGGCCACTGTCAGCCGGTCAGCGGGCCGCTCGGGCGCCGCTGCAGCCGGGAAGCGCCCGCGCAGGCGATGATCACCAGCACGATCGCGAGCCACTGCCGTGCCACCAGCGTCTCGCTGAGCAGCACGATGCCGACCAGCGCGGCGACAGCGGGCTCCAGGCTCATCCAGATGCCGAACGTCGCGGTCGGTACCCGCCGCAGCGCCTCGAGCTCAAGCCGGTAAGGGATGACCGAGGACAGTAGCCCGATCGCCAGGCCGGCGAAGATGACCGACGGGTGCAGCAGCGCCCCGCCCGCCTCGGCTATCGCCGGCCCGGTGACCACCGCCGCGCCGACGATCATCGCGATCGTCAGTCCCGAGGCACCGCGGAACCGTCGTCCCGTCGCCCTGGACAGCACAATGTAAAGAGCCCAGCAGGTCGCCGCGAGCAGGCCGAACGCGATCCCCGTCCCCTGCGTGGACAGGCCGGCCAGGCCGCCGGAAGTGGCTGCGCTACTGGCCAGGGTGGTCCCGCCCCGGGTGAGCAGCAAGACTCCGCCGGCGGCCAGCACGATCCACACGATGTCGAGCCACCGCCGGGACGACGCGACCGCAACCGCCAGCGGGCCGAGGAACTCGATCGTGACCGCCACGCCCAGCGGGATCCGGGCGAACGACTGGTAGATCGAGTAGTTCATCGCGCCGAGGACCAGGCCGAATGCCAGCGCCACGGCCAGGTCGCGCCAGGCCCGGCTGGAGATCAGGTCGGCCACGACCCCGGTTACGGCCCGGCCGCCGAGCGCCGCCAGGATCAGCGCCGCCCACCACAGCCGCATGCCGGTCATGCCGGCCGGGCCGACCTGGCTGAACAGCCGCCCAGCCAGGCCGGCGCCGACCTGAACCGAGATGATGCCAGTGAACACCACCAGCGATGGCGGGGGCGCGGTCAGCGACGACCGCTCGCGTAGCGCCCGGTCATGAACGCTCACTCCCAGCGGAAGGTCCTGACCGCCAGCGTGATCCCGGCCGCGGCCCAGACGCACAGCACCAGCAGGTCGGCGACCGGCAGGCCCCCGGAGTGCGACAGCAGCGAGCGCAGCCCGTCCGACAGCGCGTCCGCGGGCAGCAGCTTGAGCACCGGACGGGCCGCGGCGGGGAACTTGGTCAGCGGGAACAGTATTCCGCCCAGGCCCAGCATGATCAGGTAGAGCAGGTTCGCCGCGGCGAGCGTTCCCTCCGCCCGCATCGTCCCTGCCAGCAGCATCGCCAGCCCGCTGAAGGCGGCGGTGCCGGTCAGCAGCAGGACGGGCACCCCGATCACGGCGACGCCGGCCGCGTGCGGCGACCAGCCGAGCAGCGCACCAACGGCCAGCACCAGGGCAGCCTGGGCTAGCTCCACTGTCAGCACCGTCATCGTCTTGGCCGCGATCAGGCCCTGGCGGGACAACGGCGAGGCGCCAAGCCGCTTCAGGACGCCGTAGCGGCGCTCGAATCCGGTCCCGATGGCCAGGCTCGTGAACGCGGTGGACAACACGGCCAGGGCCAGGATGCCGGGCACCACAAAGTCGATCCGGCTGCCGGTGCCGACGCTGACGAGCGCCTCGTGCCCGAATAGGACTAGCAGCAGCACCGGGATGATCAGCGTCAGGATCAGCTGCTCGCCGTTGCGGACGAGCGTGCGCAGCTCCAGCGACGCCTGGGCCGCGACCATCTTGCGTAGCGGGGCGGCGCCCGGTGCGGGGGTCGGCCAGGTCTGGCTCAGGTCGGTCATGTGGTCGCCGCCACTACCCGCGCAGCTCGCGCCCAGTCAGCTCGAGGAAGACGTCCTCGAGGGAACGGCTCTCAATCTGCAGCCTGGCGGCCAGCACGCCGCGCTCGGCGCACCAGGCGGTGACCGCGGCGATCAGCTGCGGGTCGATCCCCTCAGGACGCTCGACCAGGTAGTGCCCGGCCGGCGATTCCTTGGCCGCCGAGCCGGCCGGCAGCGCGGCCAGCAGCCCGTCGGTGTCCAGGCCAGGTTCGGCGCGGAACCTGAGCTGTCCGGCCGTCCCGGTCAGCGAGGCGGGCGTACCGTCGGCCACCACCCGGCCATGGTCCACGATCGCCACATGGTCGGCCAGCCGCTCGGCCTCCTCCATGTAGTGCGTGGCGAGGATCACGGCCGTGCCGGCCGCCCGCAGGTCGTCGATCAGCTCCCAGGTCGCGTGCCTGGCCTGCGGATCGAGCCCGGCCGTCGGCTCATCGAGGAAGACCAGTTCGGGGCGGCCGACGATGGCCGCGGCCAGGGCGAGCCGCTGCTGCTGGCCGCCCGACAGCTGCCGGTAGGGGGTCCGGGCCGACTCGGTCAGCCCGAGCTTGGCGAGAAGCTGAGCCGGGTCAAGCGGACGGGCGTAGAAGCTCGCCATGACCCGCAGGTACTCGGCCGCCCGCACGGTCGTCGGCACGCCGCCTGACTGCAGCATGACTCCGACCCGCGGGCGCAACTCGCGGGCCTCGGCGATGGGGTCGAGGCCAAGGACTCGCACCGTGCCGCCGTCCGGCCTCCTGTACCCCTCGCAGGTCTCGATCGTCGTGGTCTTCCCGGCCCCGTTGGGACCCAGGATCGCGGTCACCTGCGCCCGCTCGGCCCGCAGCGACAGGCCGGCCACGGCCGTGACGTTCCGGTAGCTCTTGACCAGGCCGTCGATTTCAACGGCCGGCGCGGTATTCACGGACGCGAGTCTATGGCGCTGGCCTAACGAACTGGGCGAGCTCTTCCGACTGAGCGAGCCGGCTCGGCTCGTGCACGTACATCATGTGACCGGCCTCGTAGTAGCTGTAGTCGATGTTGGCAGTCAGTTCCCGGGGGATGGCCAGGTGCGCGAACGAGTACTCGGCCGCGAAGTAGGGCGTGGCCAGATCGTAATAACCGCAGTCCACGTGCACGCGCATGTGCGGGTTCGTGCGCATCGCCTCGGCTAGCTTGTCCTGGACGAACACGTACTGGTTCTCGAACTCCTTGTAGGACCACGGACGCACCCGGTCGGTGAGAACTTCGTACGGCAGGTCACTGGAGTACCCGAGCTCGGCCCGGACGTAGTGGTTGAGCGCCGCCGCGTACGGGCCCATGATCGCGTCGATGGACGGGTCGTTTGACCACATCTCCCGCCCGTAGTCGGTGTCCCAGCCGGTGAACCGGCCATCGATGCGGCCCACCACCAGCCGCCGGTCCCGCAGCAGCTCGGTGAGGAACCTGACGTGTTCGGGCCGCAGGCTGACCCGGTCCAGGTAGTCGGCGGACAGCCCGGTTAGCTCGGCCAGCCGCGCGGCGGCGGCGGCCCGTTCCTCGTCGGTCAGCCGCCCGCCGCGGGCCAGCACGCGCGGGTAGTCGTGCTCGGCGTAGCTCTGCGCGTCCGCCAGCACCTCGCGCAGCGGCCGGTCACCAAGCTTGCCGTGGTAGTGCGCGACGGCGGCATAAGTCGGCAGGAAGAGCGGGTACGCCGTGTCGTTGCCGCCGCTGAAGTAGCCGGTGCCGAAGTCGAGCACGGCGGAAACGAGCATCAGGCCGTTGAGGTACAGCCCGTACCGCTCTTGCAGGTATCGCGCCAGGCCGGCCGCCCTGGTCGTGCCGTAGGACTCGCCGCACAGGTACTTGGGCGACATCCACCGGTCGTTGCGGCTCGTCCACAGGCGGATCACCTCGCCGACCGACTCGATGTCGCCGCCGTAGCCGTGGAAGTCCTTGG
>JASHUE010000417.1:0-4163 GCA_030040195.1 Streptosporangiaceae bacterium
ACCGGCGCGCACATCAAGCAGGCGCTGGTCGTCACCAGCACCGGCACCGGGGGCAGCTACACCAAGACGCGGCTGGTCCCGTTTGGTGAGTACATCCCGTTCCGCTCCGTACTCGGCTGGCTTAGCAAGATCAGCAAGGCTGCGGCGCAGAACGTCGTGGCCGGCACGGGCGCGCACGTGCTCCGCGCGAGCATCGCGGGCAGCCGCCCGCTCACCTTCGGCGTGCTGATCTGCTTCGAGTCGGCGTTCCCCGACATGTCACGGGTGGACACCGACCACGGCGCTGAGGCGATCTTCTACCAGACCTCGGACTCCACGTTCCAGTCAAGCTGGGCGCCGGCCCAGCACGCCGCCCTGGGAGCGCTGCGCGCGGCCGAGACCGGCAGGCCGGTCGCCCAGGCTGCCCTGACCGGAGACTCGGTGGCCTTCGACGACAGGGGCAGGCTGACTGCGTCGGTCGGCACCAGCTACCGGGGCGTGCTGCTGGTGCGGCTCGCGCTGCCAGAGAGCTCAGCCAGGACGCTCTACGACCGGCTCGGCGACTACGTGCCGTGGACTGCTACCGCAATCGCCGGACTCGCCGCGCTGCTTGGCCTGATCCGGATCTGGCGTAGCCGGTCAAGGCCAGCAAACGGGAAACCTGCGCGCACTTCAGTGGGCATGGGCCTGGAGCCCAGCCGCAGTGCGAGCGGATCCACTGTGAGGGCCGGCGCTGAGAACACGGGGCCGGACGCCCCGGCCGCGCCCGAGAGCGCGGCCGCGCCATCGGAATAACGGCGACGTCTCCGATCGACGGCGCCTGGCATTCGACCTGAGTCCCGGCATCGTCGGCTGCCGCCTCGGAAGCTCAGCGGCTAGGCTCAGGACATGCCGAACCTTCCGGCTAATTCAGGCAGGCCGCCCGACGCCGGTGATCTCCGCGCAGCGGACGCGGACCGGGAGCGCGTTGCCGACGTGCTGCGCCAGGCCGCCGGCGAGGGCCGTCTGACCATGGAGGAACTCGAGCAGCGGATTACCGCTGTCTACAACGCGAAGACCTATGCCGAACTCGAGCCGCTAACCCGCGACCTGCCCACGCCCGGCCAGGCGACACAACCTCCCGTTGCTGCCAAGGCCACCGCGCCGCCTGGGCTTCGTCCGTCAAGGTTCGCGATCTCGATCATGGGCGGCTTCCACCGCGGGGATAACTGGGCCGTGGCCGGGGGCCTTTCCGCCATCGCGGTGATGGGCGGCGGGAAGATCGACCTGCGCCACGCGCAATTTACCGATGGCCGGGCGTCGATCACGGCGTTCGCGCTGATGGGCGGCATCGAGATCATCACGCCCGAGGCAGCGTACGTCGATGTCCGCGGGATCGGCATCATGGGCGGAGTTGGCCACGCCGCGCGCGGGCAGGGCCAGCCCGGCGGGCCGGTCGTGACCGTGAGGGCGCTGGCCGTCATGGGCGGGGTCAAGGTCAGGCGGGCCCGGCCCGCCCGCGCGAGTGGTGCCATCGCGGACCGCGGCGATCCGGAGCAGTTGGGTCAGTCCCGGCCCGGAAGTCAGGCGGATGAGCGACCGGGCTAGCGCCGGCCGAAGATCCATGGCGTGCCCGTCAGATCCTGATGGTCTCGCCCGCACAAAACGGACCCTGAGGGCTACATCACCGCGCCGGAACCCTCCCAGCCAGACCGATGCCGTGCTGAAGGCGGCCGACCGCGCCATCAGCAGCGCGTCGGGCCCCCGCTGACTCCCCGCCGGTCCGGCGCCGCGTTATTCCCGTTACCGCGCAGTAGTGACAAGCGTCATAGCGGGATGTCGGCGTTCGCGACCAGGCGTTATACGTGCAGATCCTCTCCGGGGCGCCGGGGCCGTGCGCACGGCCCTGGTTCCCGAGACTGAGACCGCTCGCCGGGACGGCATCCGCCGGTTTGGCCGTGGTCCGCCCTGAACCCGTGATGCACGCTCCCCCCGCGTGCATGCGCTCTCCAGCGACGGCCTGGCGAGCCATCCCCGTCCGCCTCGTGCTGGGCGGGCGGCGAGGACGCAGAGCGAAAGGAACTCATGCTCGGCACTGATCGACTGATCGACGCCGTGCGCGGCCATAAGCAGTCGGTTGCGTACGTGGGAGCAGCCGCGCTCGCGCTGGCGGGCGCCGGGACGGCCAATGCTGCCACCATCGGCGCGACGGCGACCGGCCACAAGGCAGCGACGCCGATCGCGGCCCAGACGATGGCGCTGACGTACGCCACCGGCGCCCACGGGAGCGGTGGCCGCCCCCCGACCAGCCCGAATTCTGCCGCCCATCCGTCCTCGCTCGCGGCCGCCAGGCACCACCGGACCCTGCGGCATCGCCGAGCGTGGCACCACCGGCCACGGCACCACCGGGCCGACGTGAATAGCTGGGGTGCGGTCATGGACGAGCTGAACTGGCAGACCAACCCGGCCGCGGCCAGCCACGGCGAGCTGCCGATGGCCGACCAGCTGCTGCCGACCGCGCTGAGCGGCCCGCAGTCCTACATGCAGATCTCGCCCGCCCAGTACGCCAACGCCACGACCATCGTGCAGCAGGCGCTGGCCAAGCGGATGGGCCTGCGCTCGGCCGTGGTCGCGGTGGCCACCGCCATGCAGGAGTCCGAGCTGATCAACGTTAACTACGGCACCTCCGAGTCGCTTGGCCTGTTCCAGCAGCAGCCGGATGACGGCTGGGGCACCGCGGCTCAGGTGATGGATCCCCAGTACGCGGCCGACGCGTTCCTCAACGCACTGGCCACCTACCAGGCGAACAACCCGTCCTGGGCGTCCCAGCCGCTCTACCAGGCCGCCCAGGGCGTCCAGGGCTCTGCCTTCCCCTTCGCCTACGCGCAGTGGGAGGCGCAGGCAGCCCAGCTAGTCAAGTCGATCACGATGCAGTTGGCGGTGTAGGCGTCTCGCGCCGCCGCCGGACAGTGCTACCGCGGGGGGACGATCCCCAAGATCCCCGCGAGAGCTCCCGGCCGGCCCCCTCCCCCCGGGCCGCGACCGGAACCGCCAGGCCGCCGGGGCATCCCCCCAGCCCAGGTCAGCCCGGCACCGTTGTGCCCCGCCCTCCCCGAGGGGGCGGGGCACAACTATGAGAAAGACCCGCTGCGGAGCCGTCGCGGTCTGCTAGACAGACCGCGACGGCTTATCCATCGCCTCTCATGCTGTAGAACAAGGTGCCATGACGACTTTCCTGACCAACGACGGCTACCTGGCTCTGGTCATCTTTTGCTTTATCCAGGCGTGCTGCATCCCGATCTCCTCGGAGATCACGTTCGGTTTTGCGGGCGTGCTGGCGTATGAGCACCACCTGAGCCTCGCGTTGGTGATCATCATCGGCTCGATTGCGGAGTTCGCCGGGTCGTCCACCGCCTACGGCATCGGCCGGCTCGGCGGTCGGCACGCCATCGAGAAGTACCGTCGGTATCTGCTTCTGACCAGGAAGGACGTCGATCGGGTCGAGCGGTTCTTCGACGGACGCGGCACCTGGTCGGTGGCACTGGCACGAGTCATCCCGCTGCTCCGCGCGTTTGCCGGCCTGGTGTCCGGACTCGTCGAGGTGCCTGCGGCATCGTTCGCGATCTTCAATGCGATCGGCACCGTCGCCTGGGCCACCGCGCTGTCCCTGCTTGGCTATGCGGTCGGCAGCGACTGGAGCAAGGTCGCCAAGAGCTGGTCCTACGCCAGCGACGCGCTAGCCGTGGCCGTCGTGCTTTTGCTGGTCGCGCTCGTCGCGCACAAGTGGCAGCAGGTCAGGAAGGAGCGGCAGGCCGAGGCCTCGGCCTCGGCCGCGGTCCCGGTCGCGGAGGACACGCCGGCCGCCAGCGGGCGGCACCGCGCGCCAACGGACAGGCAGGGTGGCTGACCGGGCCGACGGCCCGCCCTGGTACCACAACGCCGTCGTCTACGAGGTCTATCTGCGCAGTTTCGCCGATGGGAACGGCGACGGGATCGGTGACCTGGCGGGCCTGCGGTCCCGGCTGCCCTATCTGCGCGATCTTGGCGTGGATGCGCTGTGGCTCACGCCCTGGTACGTGTCGCCGATGGCCGACGGCGGCTACGACGTCGCCGATTACCGCGGCATCGACCCGCTGTTCGGCACGCTGGCCGAGGCCGGGGAACTGATCGGGGCCGTTCACGACGCCGGCCTCAAGATCGTCATC
>JASHUE010000418.1:0-5929 GCA_030040195.1 Streptosporangiaceae bacterium
GTCCGCGTAGTACTTGTAGATCGACGCGGTGAACAGCACCTCGCCCCTGGCCTGCCGGGTCGGCTTTCCCATCTCTCTGGTGATGATGGCGCCCAGCTCTCCGGCCCGTTCCGCGTGCAGCTGACCGACGCGGGCCACAATCGCGGACCGGGTGGCCATGTCGGTGGTCTTCCAGGACGCGTAGCCCCTGGCCGCTCGGGCGAGCACGTCAGTGATCTCGGCGTGGGTGGCCGTTGGGTGCTCGCTCTCGACCTTCCCGGTAGCCGGGTTGGTGACCTTATAGCTCATGCTGGCAGCCTCCATGACGCGCGATTCCGCTAGTCCGCCTCGACGAGGTGGTCTCATTGTCGCGTGGCTGGCCCCTGCCCGTGAACACCTGCCTCGCCAAGCCAGCCCATGCCGGCTGGACGCGTGACGTCCCGAGTGCGCCGGCCGCGAATCGTGACAGCGTGATGTCAGGTGGCCGTGAGCGAGGAGTAGAAGCTGGCGTCACCCTTCCGCGGCAGGCTGGTGTCGCCGTTGATCCCGACGGGCACGGGCCCGGCGATGGTGATCCGGTGCAGCAGCCTGGGCAGGTCGTCATAGTCCGCGACCGCGTAGTGCTGGGTGGCCCGGTTGTCCCAGACGGCGATGTCGCCGTCGCGCCAGGACCATCGCACGGTGTTCTCTAGCCGGGTCACTTGCCGCTGGAGCAGCTGGAACAGGTCGTTTGAGTCCACGGTGCTGAGGCCGACGAATGATCGGACGAAGTGGCCGAGCAGCAGCGACGGCTCGCCGGTCTCCGGATGAACGCGGACTACCGGGTGCTCGGTCTCGAACTCTAGGTGCCGGAACTCCTCCCGGTATCGCTGCTCCTTGACGTCGAGCCCGCTGAAGGTGCGCTGGGCGGCGTAGTCGTACACGTTCGAGTGGACTGCCCGCAGCCTCGCGGCCAGCGCCTGGAGGGCGGGGTGCAGTCGGCGGTAGGCCTCGACCGTGTTCGCCCATACGGTGGTGCCGCCGTAAGGCGGCAATGTGATGGCCCGCAGGATGCTGATTGCCGGGACCCGGTCGACGAATGTCACGTCGGTATGCCAGCTGTTGGCCTTGCCCTGCTCGGAGTCGATGGGCAAGATTGCCGCGCCGCTGCCGGTAACCGTCGGATGCGGCTTGGTGATCTCGCCAAATAGCCGGCCAAAGGCGACCTGGTCGGCATCGGTTGCGCGCTGCTGATCGCGGAAGAAAACAACCCGGTGGCGTAGCAGCGCGGCGCGCAGCTCGGCGAAGGCCGCCGGCTCCATGTCGCCGCCGACCCGGACGCCGCCAACGATCGCCCCGATCACGCCCCCAACCTGTGTCACCTCGATGTGCTCGTACTGTCCGGTCCGGGCTAGGGCTACCGGGCCGTGGCGTAGCTGGGACATGTGTCGGGCACCTTCCGTCATGGCTGCGTGGTTGTCTTCCACCAGGCTCGCTGGACGCACTATTAGAATCAAGTATTCCGATCAATTAAATGGGCTTGGTCCCTGCACTCGCCGTGGCTTATCCAGGTTGATTAGCAGCCGGTGATGGACAGTCGGCGGGACACGCATTCAGGGCGAGTACTTAACCTGACCCAGATGCCGCCGCAGTGCCAGGCCGCTGGGCCTCAACCTCGGACAGTCGACCTTGTCCCTGCGACTGGCAGCCAGCCATCTCGGCCGTGACTGAGCGGGGAACTGCAAGCCCGGATCGGCTGCGGCGGCCGTGGCGAGCGCGCTTCCTGGCCGGTTTTTCCCTCGGCCTAATTGGCCATAACAATAGGGCGCGCCCTGCTTCCTGGCGGCGATGTGGGCTCCAGTTCCTCGCTCGCATCCGGCCCTTGGTAAGGTCGCAGCGCGATGTCGAATCGAATAGGGCCAGGGGCGTCCGCGCGATTCCCGGATGATTTTCCCAATTATTCGACATCGGCACCCAACAGGAGTTTGTTACCAGCTGCCACACGCGCAGTGTGTGCCACGGGGGAGTTCAGCGATGCCGAAACCATCAGGACCGGCCGGGACCGGCCAACTTGCCTTGACCGACGCAGCCGCCAGACAACTGGCGAATGCCACCAAAACCACTGCCCAGCTCGAGACGATCACGCCGCGATGGCTAATCCGCATGCTCGAATGGGTTCCTGTAGAAGCCGGTATTTTCCGGCTCAACCGGGTACTCGACCCCGACTCTGTGGAGGTCGCGTGCCCGCCCAGGGACGAGTCCGAGCTGCCGACCACCTACGTTCCCTACGACGAGAGTGCGAGGGAGATCTTCCTTAATTCGGTGGCGACCGTCGTCGATATCCACACCAGGGTCTCCGACCTCTACAGCAGCCCATACGACCAGATCGCCGAGCAGCTACGGCTCACGGTCGAGATCGTAAAGGAGCGTCAGGAAAGCGAGCTGATCAACAACGCGGACTACGGCATGCTGCCCAATGCCGTACCCGAGCAGCGCATTTCGACCCTCGCCGGACCGCCTACCCCCGACGACTTTGACCAGCTGATCACGAAAGTCTGGAAAGAGCCGGCCTTCTTCCTGACGCATCCGCAGGCGGTCGCCGCGTTCGGCCGGGAATGCACGCGCCGCGGTGTCCCGCCGGCGACGGTCAGCCTATTCGGCTCGCAGTTCATTACCTGGCGGGGCATTCCCGTGATCCCCTCGGACAAGGTCAACGTCGACAACGGAAAGACGTCGGTCCTGCTGGTGCGGGTCGGCGAGCGTCGGCAGGGCGTGGTCGGCCTGTTCCAGCCCGGCCTGACCGGCGAGTACTCGCCGGGCCTGTCCGTCCGGTTCATGGGAATCAGCCGCAACGCGATCGCGTCTTACCTGGTCTCGCTCTACTGCTCGCTCGCGGTCCTGACTCCTGACGCCCTGGCGGTCCTGGAGAATGTCGAGGTCGGAAAGTTCCATGAGTATGCCCACACCTACAGGTGACGCAGACGCCGCGCAGCTGTGGCTACCGGATGAGGCGGCGCTGACAAGGCTGGCTAGCGAGATCTACGGCACCCTGAATGTCGGGCAAGGGACATCCGGTTCGGCCGTCGGCCCGGTGGGCGACCGGCCGCCAGGCGGCGAGGTGCCGTGGCTGCCGCCCCTCCCCGGCGTGCCCGCCGCGGCGCGCCAGATGGCTGGCGGCGCGGTACCGCCATCAGCGCCCGGCATTGACCTCGGGACGGACTCCGGACTGGCACACCCGGCACGACCGGCGGACCCGGCATTGACCATTCCCGCGACCGTCGACAACGTCGCTGAGGTCGCTCCTCCGAGGACCAGCACGGCGCCGAACGCGCTTGCGCCGGCATGGCCGGTCAGCCTGCCGTCAGGACCGCCCTATGCCGTCGATCTGATGGTGCCGTCGTTCTACTTCATCCGCGAGTCAGCGCCGCAGGCCCAGACGGCCGCCGCGCAGCCCGTAGTCAGCGCACCGTTCGATGTGGAGGCCGTCCGGCGGGACTTCCCGATACTGTCCGAGCGCGTCAACGGCAAGCCGCTGGTCTGGCTGGACAACGCCGCCACTACGCAGAAGCCGCAGGCGGTCATCGACCGGCTTGCGTACTTCTACGCGCACGAGAACTCCAACATCCACCGGGCGGCGCATGCGCTGGCGGCGCGCGCGACCGATGCCTACGAGGGCGCCAGGGCAACGACGGCCCGCTACCTCGGTGCCCCGTCGGCCGACTCCATCGTGTTCGCCCGCGGTACGACGGAAGCGATCAACCTGGTAGCCCAGTCGTGGGGGCGGCAGCACGTGGCCGAAGGCGACGAGATCGTCATCTCCCATCTCGAGCACCATGCCAACATCGTGCCCTGGCAGCAGCTGGCTGAGCAGACGGGCGCGCGCCTCAAGATCATCCCGGTCGACGACCTCGGTCAGCTCATGCTCGCCGACTACCAGGCGCTGCTCACCGAGCGCACGCGCCTAGTCGCCGTCGCCCACGTCTCCAATGTGCTCGGCACCGTGATCCCGGTCACCGAGGTGATCGAGGCCGCACACCAGGTCGGCGCGTGCGTGCTCATCGACGGCGCGCAGGCGGTCGCGCACCTGCCGGTTGACGTGACGGCGATGGACGCTGACTTCTATATGTTCTCCGGGCACAAGATATTCGCGCCCACCGGTATCGGCGCCCTGTACGTGCGGCCAGAGATACTCGAGGACATGCCACCCTGGCAGGGTGGCGGGAACATGATCCGCGACGTGCGGTTCGAGCGGACCACGTACCGCGAGCCGCCGGCCAGATTCGAGGCAGGCACCGGCAACATCGCGGACGCCGTCGGCCTCGGCGCGGCACTCGACTACGTCAGCATGCTCGGCCTGCCGGCCATCGCCAGCTACGAGCATCAGCTGCTCGATTACGCGACCGCAGGGATGAGCATGGTGCCCGGCCTGCGGCTGGTCGGCACCGCGCCGGAGAAGGCCAGCGTGCTCACATTCGTGCTCGACGGCTATCAGCCCGAGGACGTCGGCTCGGCACTCGACAAGCAGGGAATCGCGGTGCGGGCCGGGCATCACTGCGCGCAGCCGATCCTGCGCCGCTTCGGTCTGGAGGCTGCCGTCCGCCCGTCGATCGCGATGTACAACACGCGCGCCGAGGTGGACTCGCTCGTGGTGGCGCTGCGTCGGCTTGCCGCCGACAAGGGCCGGCGCTAGTGCGGGTGCCCGCCGCCGGCCAGGACCGGCTCGTCGCCCTGCCACGTGATGGTCACCCTCGCCCGAAGCACGCGAGCAGAGCCGAGCCCCACCGTCACCGTGTCGGGCTCAGGCCGCTGGCCGGCCGCGTCCCGGCATCACGATCGCCTGCATGACCGACGCGGAACCTAGGCCGACGCGCCGGCCGCGGCTCATTCGGGCGCGGTACCAGGGACCCGCACGGCCTGGAAGGTCAGGGTTCGGCGCAGCCGGAAGCCGAGTGCCTCATAGAGGCGAATGGCGTTGGCGTTGTCCGCGGCCGCGTGCAGGAACGGTGTCTCCGCTCGGCTCCGGATGCCGTGGGTCACGGCTTGGACCAGCCGACTAGCAAGTCCCTGGCCCCGGTAGGCGGTGTCTGTGCAGACCGCGCTGATCTCTGTCCAGCCAGGCGGGTGCAACCGCTCGCCGGCCATCGCGATCAGGTTTCCGTCGCGGCGGATTCCCAGATAAGTACCGAGTTCGATCGTGCGCGGCAAGAATGGCCCCGGCTGCGTCCGCTTTACCAGCGCGAGCATTTCCGGCACGTCGCCGGGCGTGAGGCGGATGGCTTCGTGGTCGGGCGCCGAGGCCACGTGGTCTGCGACCATCTGCACGCCCTGCCCGCTTGCCACGATCTCCCAGCCGGCCGGGGTCGGCAGCGTGGGTCCGGTGATGAGGACTACGGCGCGTGGTCCTGCGAGCGCCGCGAGATCGGCCCAGTCTTGCCCGCTCGGGTCGGCGGGGATGGCAACGAAGGGCGAAACGTCGGGCGGGTACCGTAGCGCGTTGCCGCGGCGCTGGGCGAAGCCGTTGTGAGAGCCAGTCAGCGACGCCATGACCGGATGGTCGAGTGGTTCGGACAGCGCGGGCGCAACAACCAGTCCCAGGTTGCTGGCTGCGCTGCCGACGGATGCACTCATCTGGTCATGCCTCGGTCGGGTCTGCTAGCTGACCGCGCTTGAGGCCGTCTCGGCCTCTATCGGACACGGCCCCAGGGCTGTGGCGACGCTGCCGACAGGCCCTCGCGGAGACGTTGGCGGCGCGCCGGCCTGGTAGCGACTGTGATCCACCACGGTCGCAGGGGCCGAGTTTCTCATTCGCTGTGTTCCGTTGCACCGTCTTCACGGTGTTGCGTTGCACCGTCCCGAGCGTCGGCAGGGGTCAGCCCCCAATGACCTTGCGGTAGGCGCGGGGGCCGTCGTAGTCGTTCACCGCGTAGTGCCAGGTGGCCAGGTTGTCCCAAATTACGAAGTCGCCGGGATT
>JASHUE010000419.1:0-7533 GCA_030040195.1 Streptosporangiaceae bacterium
CTCGATCACCGTCCGCACGGCGTGCCCCGTGCCCCACGAGCCGTTGCGCTCCTGCACGACCAGCATCGCCTCGGAGCAGCGCTCAGCCGCGTACCGCGCCACCTGTCCGCGCAGATCGCTCACGACCAGGATGACCTGCCCGGCATCCAGCTCATCAACGGCGGCGATCACGTGGCCGAGCATCGCCCGCCCGCACACCTCGTTGAGCATCTTCGGGGTAGCTGTCCGCATCCTGGTGCCCTCGCCGGCCGCCAGGATGATGACGGCAGCAGGACCGCTCGAACTCACTCGACTCGGCTCCTCGATGTCGCTGCGGCAGCAGGGGACGTAGTCAAGATGTCACGCTCCCGACGTGCGCAGGATACCGTCCGGTTACTTATCCTCGCCCGACCTGGGCAGCCATTGACCGCCGGTGCCACACTTGCCCGTGATGGTGACGCGCGCCGGGATGCGCCGTCGGCCCGGAGATCAGCAGCAGCCCAAGTCCTGCCGGGAAGCATGCCCTCAGCCGCCCGGTTATCCGGCGTACCTCCATTTTTACCCCCCGCGCCCGCGCCGCGCCGCGCGGGTTACCGAAGATGCGCGCCCGAGGATAGCGTTCATGCGATGGGAACGACACGGTCCCGTCTGCCAGTCACCCGCTCCAGTGCGGTCACCCGGGCTGGCCGCTGCCCTTCAACGATCCGACCTCTGCGATGCCCAGCGTTGTCCAAGTACGCTCTGACCTCGGCCGATCCTGTTCTCGACTTTCGCCACGCCCGCTCGTCCCTGCCCGTGATCCAGGCCGCCGGGTCCGTCGACATCGTGACGCGCAGGGTCGGGATCAGAACCCCGGTAGGCTGTGCCACTGGGCGTTAGCCGTTCCCGGGTAGTCTAATTGGCAAGACATCGGACTTTGGCTCCGACGTTGAAGGTTCGAACCCTTCCCCGGGAGCAACGAGAAAATCTATTGTGAATTATCTGTCCAACTGCAATATCTCTTGAACCCGCGTCATGGCCGACACCCAGCCCTCGATCGACAGATAGAGGTGGGCGCTGCTGCTGACGGCGACGATCAAGCAGCCGTGGTAGTTCTCTCCGGTGTTCTTCCTGACGGTGTTCGGGTTGTGCCGTTTGAGGGTCGGCGGGCGGAACTGCTCAGCGGGAAGACCGGTCTGGTCTAGCCAGAAT
Source organism: Streptosporangiaceae bacterium (assembly GCA_030040195.1). Classification (GTDB taxonomy): domain Bacteria; phylum Actinomycetota; class Actinomycetes; order Streptosporangiales; family Streptosporangiaceae; genus JAJYUU01. The sequence continues at coordinate 1,171 of JASHUE010000419.1, forward strand.
TGCTGCGCAGCCGCGACATCGGCGCTCTCGTGAATGTGGACCCGACAAATCAGGCGCTCATGAGCGACGCCTGACACAGCCAGGAACCTGAGGAAGAGCGCGATCAGATCCGGGTCGCTGTTGATGAACACGACCCGATTGTCCGGGCGCCGGTATGACTTGTTCTTGCTTCCCTCGCACCAGTACGCCATAGCACCGGCGATCAAGACTTCCCGATCGCTGCGCTCACCGATCTGTGCGGCAGCCTTGTCCCTGACTGCTTGCTGCCTGGCGGCGCGCACGGGCCGCTCCCTGGCCCAATAACTCGCCACTCCGTCGGCGTTCCGCTTGCGGCATTCCGCATAGCTGAGCCGACCTGGCCGCGGCAGGTCGCGCACCCAAAGTGAAACCGAACCTTTGGAGACGCCGGGCTCAGCGGCTATCTCGTCGTAGGTCTGGCCGTTGGCTCGCAACTCGCGGGCCCTGGCGTGCAGCTCATCCTTTGCCCTTGGCCGACGCGTCCAGGGCGGAGGCGGAACACCGCGAAGAGCCTTGTCCAGCGTCTCGTTGTGGTAGACGCCGAGGATCTCCTTGATCTCGCGCCGCGACTTGCCTGCCAGCCGCAGCGCGATCGCGCGCTGTCGTAACTCCGGAAATGCTAGCTTCTGAGTCATACTCGAATTTTAGTGCGAGGCACTGACAATTGCGGCGCTAGCATCGCCAACGTGCTTCAATCTGCCGGGGTCGCCGTCTCGGCTCAGCAGCGCATGTGCAAAGTTGCCCTGGGTAGGAACTCAGCACTGACCGTCGGCCAAGGCCTGGGTGGGCACGACAGCCCCGGTCGCTTGCCGTATCGTCACGAGGTCGCCGGGAAAAGTTTGCCCGGCTGTTGTACAACCTACGGTCACGTAGGTTACGGTTACGTAAGCGTATTCTGCATGAGCCCTTGTCCATGGTCGTGCGGACCGTCACCCATCAGTCAAATCAGCACTGAGTGCCAGGCGAGGATCCGATGACCACAGTCCTTGACACCGCCAGCGAGTCCGGGCCCGCCGTCATCAAGGGCAGAGCCCCGCTCAGCGACCTAAGCGACGAGCCCAAGGGCAATCTGGAGAGAGTGCTTGTCGCCGTGTTCGTCGCGGTCCCGATGCTCGCCCTGCTCGCGGCGATCCCGGTAGCGTGGGGCTGGGGCCTCGGGTGGCACGACGTGATCATCGCCCTCGCCTTCTACTACTTCACGGGCCTCGGCATCAGCATCGGCTTCCATCGTTACTTCACCCATCGCTCGTTCAAGGCCAACCAGGGCCTGCGGATCGTGCTCGCGATCGCGGGATCGATGGCCATCGAGGGACCGATCCTGACCTGGGTCGCAGACCACCGGCGCCATCACAAGTACAGCGACCGCGAGGGTGATCCGCACTCGCCCTGGCGATTCGGCAACGACTGGCGCGCGCTGCTCAAGGGCCTCGCCTGGGCGCACATCGGCTGGATGTTCGATGGCAATCACACCTCGACGGAGAAGTTCTGCCCTGACCTGCTCGCCGACCGCAAGATCGCCGGGATCTCCAGGCGCTTTGCTCTGCTGACGGCGATCTCGCTGCTGGCTCCGGCGCTCATCGGCGGGCTGTGGTCGTGGTCCTGGCAGGGCGCGGTCACCGCGTTCTTCTGGGCCGCCCTCGTCCGGGTGGCATTCCTGCACCACGTGACCTGGTCGATCAACTCGATCTGCCACACGTTCGGCAAGGAGGAGTTCGAGGTTAGGGACAAGTCACGAAATGTCAATTGGCTGGCAATTCTTTCGTTCGGCGAATCGTGGCACAACCTCCATCACGCCGACCCGACGTGCGCCAGGCACGGAGCGTTGCGTGGTCAGATCGACATAGCGGCCCGGCTGATCTGGCTCTTTGAGAAGGCCGGATGGGTCTACGACGTCCGTTGGCCGGAGGAGGCCAAGCTGAGCGGCAAGCAGACCAGCAGCCGCCGGCTGGGCGCGATGACCCGCCGGGCCAGCCTCGCGCCGGTTGGCCGACCAGAAGCCTGACCGACAGAATGGAGAAGTGACAAATCAGCCGTCAGCCGGCCGCAAGAGGATGACCGGTAAGGAGCGCCGCGCACAGCTTCTCGATGTCGGACGGCGCCTGTTCGCCGAGCGCGGCCTTGACGGCACTTCAATCGAGGAGATCGCGGCCAGGGCCGGCGTGTCGAAGCCGGTGGTGTACGAGCACTTCGGCGGCAAGGAAGGTCTCTACGCTGTCGTCGTTGATCGTGAGGTCGAGCGGTTCCTGACCATGGCGACCACCCTCCTGGATGGGGGGGAGGACACCATGGCTAAGTTCGAGATCGCCGCGGTTGAGCTGCTGAGGTACATCCAGGAGAACTCGGACGGCTTCCGGATTCTCGTCCGCGACTCCAACCCCACCTCCGGTTCTGGCACGTTCGCCAGCCTGATGAGCGACATCGCCAGCCAGGTCGAGCACATACTCGGCGACGTGCTCAAGACCAGGGGATATGACCCGAAACTCGCACCCATCTACGCGCAGATGCTCGTCGGAATGGTCGCGTCGGCCGGCCAGTGGTGGCTGGATGAGCGCAAGCCCAAGCTCGAAGAGATGGCCGCGCACCTGGTCAACCTGGCGTGGAACGGCCTGTCTCAGCTCGACCCGAAGCCGCGGCTGTCACCCGAGGCCCTGCAGCAGCTGCGGAGCAGCAAATAAGGCGCCGCGGCGCGTTGGCCTGCCGGTGGCAGCCGCGGACACCCGACCCGTAGTCACGCCTTGTGAGCGACCACGAATACCCGCCGGAACGGGAACACCGTCCCGTACGAGGCGGCCGGATACGCTGCCCGCATCCGCGCGCTGTAGGCGGCCAGGAACTCGGCCGCGTGCTGCTCGTCGAGCACGCTCAGCACCGGCCGCAGGCCCGTGCCCTTGTACCACTCGGTCACCGGGTCGGCCCCGCTGAGCACGTGCAGGTAGGTCGTCTCCCAGGCATCGACCCGCAGCCCTAGCCGGGCGAGGACGTCGAGGTACTCGCCGGGCTCGCCGGCTTGCCTGTTCAGCCGGGCCGCGGCCAGCTTGTCACGCCACTGCGGCGCAGCGGCTAGTTCCCGTAACACCGCATGACTTGGCTGGTCAAAGTTGCCAGGCATCTGGAACGCGAGCCAGCCGCCCTCGGCCAGGTTCGCCGCCCAGTGCGGCAGCAGTTCCTGATGGCCGGGGACCCACTGCAGGACGGCGTTCGAGACGATCACGTCGACCGGCCGATCCGGCTTCCAGTCCACGACGTCACCGACTGAGAAGGTAAGCCGGCCCCCGCCCGCGGTTCCGTGCACGCCCGGCGCGGAAGCGTCGGCAACCATCCGGTCCGCGGCCGCGATCATTTCGGCCGACGAGTCGATCCCGTCGACGTCGGCGTCTGGCCACCGGCGGGCAAGCGCGGCCGTGAGCTGGCCGGGCCCGCAGCCCAGATCCACGACGTAGCCGGGTGCCGTGGCCGCGATGCGCCCGGTTAGATCGAAGAACGGGCGAGAGCGCTCGTCGGCGAAGCTCAGGTACTGCGCCGGGTCCCACATGGCAGCCATCTCATTTCTCTTGATATCAAGATAACAAGTTCAGTTTCTACTCCGAATGAAGTCTCGATGTCAAGAGATATGCTCGGGCCATGGCACATCCAGCCCGCTCTCGCGACCGCCAGGCAGAGCCGCTCATGAGCGACGAGGTCGACGAGATCGTTGCCCGCTGGCAGGCCGAGCGACCCGACCTGGACGTAGCCCCGCTACAGGTGCTCAGCCGGGTCTCCAGGCTCGCCCGGCACCTCGACCGCGCGCGGCGAGCGGCATTCGCCGCACATGGCCTGGAAACGTGGGAGTTCGATGTGCTGTCGGCGCTGCGCCGGCAGGGACCGCCTTACCAGCTCAGCCCAGGTTCGCTACTGCGCGCCACTCTCGTCACATCAGGGACGATGACCAACAGGATCGACCGGCTAGCCGAGGCCGGCCTGGTTCGCAGGCACCGTGATCAGCAAGACAAACGCGGCGTCCTTGTGCAGCTCACCGACCGCGGCCGCAGCACCGTCGACGCCGCGATGTCCGACCTGCTGAGTCGCGAGCGCGAACTGCTCACCGGGCTTGACGCTGCCCGGCAGGAAGACCTGGCCGGGCTGCTCCGCGTGCTGCTCGCTCCGTTCGACGCAGTGAACGGGGCCGAGGCCGTGCCACCGGACCGGGAGATCGGGTAGCCGGACACGAAGGCGGGCACCCTACGGGCGAGATTCAGCTAGCCAAGCGGCAAGACCAGGCGGCGACGCGGCGGGATCGGGTACCCAGCCGTCCTGGGCACAACCGTTCGTGAGGCATCCTGGCATGCATGCGCAGCGCTCGCCTCCTGACCAGCATGGTTGCGATCTGCGCGGTCATGCTCATGGCGGCCGGCTGCTCGGGCACGGCACCCCAGCGAGGCGGTCAGGGCAACGCGGCGGCAGGCGAGCGGCCCGGTCCGCGGTATTACCTGTCGCTCGGCGATTCGCTCGCCCTCGGCGTGCAGCCGACGGTGACCGGCGCGAGCGAGCCGACCAGCAGCGGCTACCCGAACCGGATCTACTCGGTGCTACGCGCCCACGATCCTGACTGGCGGCTCGTCAAGCTCGGCTGCTCGGGCGAGACCACGCACACGATGATCCACGGCGGGATCTGCCGCTACCTGGCCGGGTCGCAGCTCGCGCAGGCCGAGCAGTTCCTCCGCGCGCATCGCGGCCACGTCGGCCTCGTCACCATCGACATCGGCGCGAACGATCCGAACTCCTGCATCATCGGGCCAGTCCCGCTCAGCAAGATCACGTCCTGCATGGGGAACAGCATCAACGAGACGCTGTCCGACCTGCGCACGATCATGGGCGGGTTGCGGTCGGCGGCCGGCCCGGACGTGAAGATCCTGGCGATGAGCTATTACGTGCCCGAGCTGGCGGGCTGGTTCTACGGCATGTCCGGCAAGGAGATCGCCGTGCTCACCGAGCGCTTGATAGCCAGCTACAACCGGCTGCTGGCGGACATCTACCACCACTACGGCGCTCAGGTAGCCAACGTGTTCGGCGCCTTCCACAGCTCGGACTTTGCCGACAAGGTACGGCTCGGCCGGCTTGGGCTGCTGCCGAGAAACGTCGCGACGATCTGCGAGTGGACCTGGTCCTGCGCGCAATCTCCGCGTGGTCCCAACGAGCATGCCAACGACACCGGGTACGGGGTGATCGCGTTGGCGTTCCTGCTCGCCGACCCTCAGCTGACGAGCGGTTGACAGTCAGCCCGTGGTTCTGGAGAGCTCGCGGGCGTCTGCCCCGCGGGTGGGGTGTCCCCCTGGTGAGAGGTCACAGGGGTCTCCCCCGTGAGTCGCTGATCTCGTCGGCGAGTTCCAGCCAGCGCTCCTCGAGGCCGTTCTTGTCTTCCTGGACTGTGTGCAGCTGCGCGCCCAGCTCGATCAGCCGGGCATAGTCGGAGGCGCTCGCGGCGAGCTCGGCCTCCAGCCGTTCCTGCTGATCCGCCAGCCTCGCGATCTGGCGTTCGAGCCTGGCCAGTTCCTTCTGCCCGGCACGCTGCCGCGCTGCCGAGACTTCCGGACGCGCCCCGGACGCAGCCGACCCCGGCCCGGCGGCACGCTCCGTTGCCGCCGCTGCGGGTGGCTGTTCGCGCTCCCTGATGTCCAGGTACTCGTCCACGCCGCCGGGCAGGAACGCCAGATGGCCACCCAGCAGGGCTAGTGAGTGATCGGTTACCCGCTCCAGGAAGTACCGGTCGTGGCTGACGACCACCACCGACCCCGGCCAGCCGTCCAGCAGGTCCTCAAGCTCGGTGAGCGTGTCGATGTCGAGGTCGTTGGTTGGCTCGTCAAGCAACAGCACGTTCGGCTCGGCCAGCAGGACGAGCATGAGCTGGAGGCGCCTTCGTTCCCCGCCTGACAGCTCACCAACCCTGGTCCACTGCCGATCCCCACTCAGGCCCAGCCGGTCAAGCAGCTGACTCACCGACATCTCCCGCTTGCCAATCCGGGCCGTGCCCCGGATCCGCTCGGCCGCCTCGAGCACACGCAAGTCCGGATCGATGGCCGGGGGTTCCTGGGTCAGGTAGCCGAGCTGAACCGTGCTCCCGGTAACGACATTGCCGCTGGTGCTCACCTGCCCGTCGGCTGGAACCGGGAGCGTACCGGCCAGCAGGCGCAGCAGTGTGGTCTTGCCCGTCCCGTTGACGCCGATGAGGCCGACCCGGTCCCCCGGCCCGAGCTGCCAGGTCACGTCGTCGAGCAGCTCACGCGGCCCGACGCGAACACTCACGTCTTCAAGCTCGACGACGGTCTTGCCCAGCCTGGCGGTGGCCAGCCTGGCCATCTCCACCCCGTC
>JASHUE010000039.1:0-2961 GCA_030040195.1 Streptosporangiaceae bacterium
ATAGATGGGCATGAGACTCCCCCTCAGGTGGATGCGTGGTCGGCCGTTCTGACGCCCCGCTCGCCGGTGCTATTCGCAGGTGGTCCGTTATGTGCCCGGAGCTGGCCGGGCCATGCGGGCCACGGGCCCTTGTCGCATGCGGATGCGCAACACCCGCCTGCGGGCCGGGCGGGTCTGGTGCATTTTCAATCCATGGGAGGCGGGAGGGTGCTTTCGATCTCCGATGAAACCCACTCGAATACCGCCAGAATCCGCTGCCGCAATTTATCAGGCGAATGGTGTAAAAAGAATTAAGAACGGCATGTGATGCTATTGACCTGTGTGTGACCGGCGAGCATGATTGCCTTCGGCGACGGCGGCTGGGCCGCTTGCGCCGCAGCTAACAGCTTTGGCTGATGCTCGTCCTCCCCCGCTTGACGAGGATCCCGCACACGCAATCGTGTTTCAGAAGGGTCCGCCATGTCATCTCCGCAAAGCAGGGGCCGACGAAGGTACCTGCCGCCCGCTCTCGCCCGCATCGCGGCATCCACGCCCGGGCGCCGTCGGCTTTATTCCGGAACCGCCGCGCTGACCCTAGCGCTCGCACTCGCCATACCGGCTGCCGCGGCCAGCGCCACGGCTAAGCCCGGCACCGCACCCGACCGACAGGCCGGGACCGAGCTCTCTCGCCTTGTCCCGGTTCAGGCGGCGGCGCGGATTCTCCCCGGTGACCGCGCCATCGGAGCGGTCACCGGCAGCTCGCAGATCACCGCGGCCATTGCCATGCGGCTGCCGAACCAGCAGGCCGTGACCAAGTTCATCGACGAGACCTCTGATCCCCGATCCCGGCAGTTCCACCAGTACCTGTCGAGGGGCCAGTTTGCGCAGCGGTTCGGCCCCAGCCCGGCGGCGGTCAAGGCGGTGGAGAACCAGCTGGCCAGGGACGGCCTGAAGGTCGGCGCCGTTTCCGCTAACCGTCTGCTGGTCAGCTTCTCCGGCTCTGCCTCCCGCATCGAGGCAGCCTTCCACACCGGCCTGCAGCGGGTCAGGCTGGCCGGCGGCGGCGTCGGCCGGGCCACCACCTCGCCCGTCCGGCTACCCGCCTCCATTGCCCATGATGTCCTGGCTGTCATCGGCCTGAACGCGCTGGTGCACGAGAGCAACGACTTGATGAGGCCGCTGAAGTCGCTGGAGCACGGCCGCATCGAGGGACCAAGCCTGACCAGCACCAGGTCTGATGGCGGGCCGGTGGCCTGCCCGGCTGCGGCCGCGCTGGAGCAGTTCGGCGCGCTGACCGACCAGCAGGTGGCTTACGTCTATGGCCTGGACCCGCTGTACAGCGCCGGTGACCTGGGCCAGGGCCAGACGGTGGACGTCTACGAGCTCGAGCCGTTCGAGCTGTCGGACGTGCAGACATTCGATCAGTGCTACTTCGGCGCGAGTCACACCAGCCAGATCACCGTCACCAACGTCGACGGCGGACCGGGGACCGGGCCTGGCTCCGGCGAGGCGGCGCTGGACGTGGACAACGTGTCGGCCATCGCGCCGGACGCGAAGATCCACGTGTTCTCCGGGCCGAACATGGATGACGACTTCGGCCCGCTCGACACCTGGAACCAGATGGCGATCGCTGACGACGCGCGCCAGGCAACCAGCAGCTGGGGGCTGTGCGAGACAGTCCAGCAGCAGGGCGCGCCCGGCGTGCTCCCGGCCGAGAACGAGATCTTTGAGCAGATGGCGGCGCAAGGCCAGACGGTCTTCAACGACGCTGGTGACGACGGATCTGACAGCTGCGCCGAGCACGCGTCAACTCCGGTCGCCGCGGATCTGTCCGTGCAGGACCCGGCCAGCCAGCCGTACGTGACCTCGGTCGGCGGTACCACGATCACCAAGGCGAACGAGCCACCGACCGAGCAGGTGTGGAACAACGGAAACTCCGGCGGTGCCGGAGGCGGCGGCCTGTCTGAGGCTTGGGAGCAGCCGCCGTGGCAGTCCGGGGTTGTCGTGCCGCAGACCGCTGCTACCGAGCCGTGCAGCAATGACCCGTCGGGGGCCGCGGACAACTATCACCTGCAGGGCCTCGGCACTACGCTGCCGGCCGACACCGCCTGCCGTGAGGCGCCTGACGTGAGCGCTGTGGCCGACCCGCAGACCGGCATCACTATCGTGTACGACGGGCAGTGGTTCATCATCGGCGGCACGTCTTCGTCGACGCCGCTATGGGCCGCCATGCTGGCCGAGATCAACAGCACCACGGCCTGCAACTCCCTGCCCGGCGGCCTGGGTCTCGGCTTCGCCACTCCGCTGCTGTACGAGGTGGGGTCCAGTTCGGGTTACGCCGACGCCTTCAGCGACGTCACTGTCGGTAACAACGACAACCTCGAAGTGGGCAATGGGACAAACTGGACCACGCGCCGCGGATATGACATGGCCAGCGGCCTGGGCACGCCGCGGATCACCGACGCCAACGGCGATCCCGGACTGGCAGCGCAGCTCTGCGCGGACGCGGCGGGCCTGGACACAGTGCCGAGACCGCAGGTGTCCGGGCTGACCCAGACCAGCGGCAACTCCGGCATCGCCGGCGGCGGAACGCTGCAGATCAACGGCAGCGACTTCGGCAGCACGCAGGGAAAGGTCTTCTTTGGTAACGTCGCCGCGCAGGTGACCGGCTGGGCACCGACGACGGTCACCGTCACCATCCCTGCCTATTTCCCGCCGGCCAACAGCCCGCCCGGCGTCGCCGGCGGCGCGAACGTCACGGTCGTGACCGCGGGCAGCCCACGGCAGTCCAGTGCGCTGACCCAGAAGTCCGTATACCACTACACGGCTAACTCATCGGGCGGCCCGGCCGTCGACTACGTCGGGCCGTCCACCGGGCCGATCGGCGGCGGCAACACCGTGGACATCGTCGGCGCCGGGCTCACCGGCGCCACGAACGTGGAGTTCGGCGACGTTGCGGCGACCTCCTTCACCGTGCTGAGC
>JASHUE010000420.1:0-6125 GCA_030040195.1 Streptosporangiaceae bacterium
CTACCTACTCAAGCCATTGGCGCGGTGGACCTTCCTGCGCAACGTCTGCGCCGACATGCGCGCGGGAGAGGACCAGATCCGGCACGCCAACCTGGACTGGACGATCGTCCGCCCGCCCTCGCTCACCGGCAAGCCACCCAAGGGGACCTACCGCATCGGTGTCGACCACAGCGTGCCGCACGCTTTCAGCATCTCCCGCGCTGACCTGGCCGCCTGCATGCTTACCCTGCTCGACGACCCGATGACCCTTCGAAAGAACATATTCGTCGCCAGCTGACGACGTGCGGCTCAGGTCGGCGTTGAAGGCAGCTCCGGCCGGTTCTTGGTGGATCCTCCGGAACGCTGGCCCGAGGGCTCAGACCTCGATTGCCCGGTACTCCACACCAAGGCCGCTGAGGAACCCGAGCAGGTCCTTGGTGCCGATGAAGATCGTTGCCCGGTTGTCCCCCGGGTGGAACGTGAGGGTCTCTTTCTCGAGCATCTCGGTGTCGAACAACAGCGACACCTGGCGGTGGTCGGGGTCGATAAGACCGAACGGCGAGACCACTCCCGGCTCGAGTCCGAGTGCGGCCGAGAGCTGCTCCGGGGACCCCAACGACAACCGGCTCTCGGCGAGCTTCGTCCGCAGCCTGCTCAGGTCGAGATCCTTCTGGTCATCCATGATCAACAGGTACCGGGCCGTTTCCCTGCGGTTCACCAGGAACAGGCTCTTCGTCCGCACTCCTTCGTACCCCTCGATGAACGCGTCGGCCTCTTCGGTCGATCGCGCCTCATCGTGCTCGACGAGCGAGAATGCGATCCCGGCGGCGGCGAGTGCATCAGTGATGTCAATGCGAGCAGTCATGCATACCCCTGCGTGACATGCCGGTCGCCCGACCTGGGAGCAGCGCAGCGGGCCTGCGGGTCGAGGACGGCCTGCGGCCGTGCTGGTTGACGGCCATCGGCACGTCGCGGCCCAGCTTACAAAACAATCGTTATGATAACGACTGTTCAATTGACGTCAAGAAGCTGTCGCGTGCGCGCGTCAGTGACGGACAATGACGGGATGGCTGGCCCGGACGTGGCTACCAGGAAGCGCCGCCCGTGTGCTCGTGGCATCGAGAATGCAAGCCACCGGCAGGAGCCACGATCGGAGAGGCGGGCATGAGCGGAGCGGACGCCCAAAGCGGCCCGGTGCCCCGGGACTCTCAGGGCCCGCTCCGACCAGCAGCTGCCCGCAAGCAAAGCGGGGGTGTTCCGTCGTCAGCCCCGGCAGCGCGGGCGAAGGCACCACGGACAGCTGGCCGCCGCGAGGAGCTGATCCAGAAGATCATCGCCTACATGGCCGATCACGGCATCGACGAGCTCTCCTACCGCAAGCTGGCCGACGCGCTCGGTGTCAGCCACTACACGCTCGTTTATCACTTCGGGAAGAAGGATGAGCTCCTCACGGAAGTGATCCACGCGATCGAGCGCAGCGAGTGGGGACTGTTCGGCAACGGAAACTTCAGCGCCGAGGCCCAGACCAAGGAGTGGGAATGGGGCCTCCGGCCGGAGAATCAGCCGAAGCTCCGCCTCATCTTCGAGGCTGCAATGCTCGAAGCGCGAAGCCCCGGACGGTTCGGCGAGGCCATCCACCTAGTGCTCCCGGCATGGCACTCCATGGTGGAGCGCTGGCTACGCCAGCGCGGGCTCAGCGCCGCACGCGCCCGCACAGAGGCGCGGCTCTTCGTCGATACCGTGCTCGGGCTGCAGTTCGACCTCGTCCTGACCGGCCGCCGGAAAGAGACAACTGCGGCGTTCCGGGCGGCGCTCCAGCGCCTGGAAGAGGCCATCAGCCACGGGCACCGTGTTTGATGGTGAACCCGAGGGTGTGGCTACGCACGCCTAAGTTCGAGCACAGGAATGGTGCGGACTCCGGCAGTCTGGCGTTCGTACTCGGCAAAGCCCGGGTAGCGCCGAGCTTGCTCGGCGTAAATGCGGTCACGTTCAGCGCCCGTCACTTCGCGAACGGTCACCGTGTAGGTCTCAGTTCCACGTTCGACACGGCCGTCACCGGCTGCGGTCAGGTTGCGGTACCAGTCCGGGTTGGTGGGCGCTCCCGCCTTGGTTGCGAAGACGTAGATGGTGTCCGGGTCCGTCTCGTGCTGGAGGTACATCACCGGGTTGAGGTACTCCCGCCCGCTCTTGCGGCCGCGGTGATGCACTAGGACCACCGGAGCACCCTCGAACGGGCCGCCGACCTTGCCGTGATTCGCTCGGAACTCCGCGATAATGTTCGCATTCCAGTCGAGCGTGTCACTCATGTCAAAACTCCTTCCGCTGCCTGCCGTCATCGCGGTGAGCTCGGCGCTCGGCCTTCCAAGGAGACGGGGCGGGTTCATGAACCTGCCGCCTGTGGCCGGCAGGACCGTGTGTGTCCTGCCCTTCCCCAGCCGGTGACGTGCTAGGTGCTCGCGAGCTGCGCCGACAGGAACTGTCCGGCACTGTCCAGTGCCGCGGCCGCTTCGTCGAGGAGCGGATAAAAGGCCTGGAACACGTGGGCACCGAGGGGGTGATGTCGAGGGTGACCGCGACGTCGGCGGTCGCGGCTTGCCGGGCGAGGCGGATGGCGTCGTCGAGGAGTACCTCGTGGGTTCCGGCCTGGATGACCAGGGGCGGCAGGCCGGATAGGTCGGCGAATATGGGACTGATGAGGCCGAGCGCAGGGTCGTGTCCCGCCGCATAGTCGGCGACCCTGGCTTGGAGGCGTTGTCGGCTGAGCAGCGGGTCGGCCTCACGCTTGGTATCCATGGTTGCCCCGGTCAGCGTGAGGTCGGCATACGGTGACATGACGAAGGCCGCGGCGGGCACCGGCAGCCCGTGATCGCGGGCGTTGACCATGGTGGCGATGGCGAGCCCGCCGCCGGCTGACTCTCCGGCGAAGGCGATGTCCGACGGAGCTGTGTCGTTGTGCAGGAGAGCTTCGTAGGCTGCCAAGGCGTCGTCGACCGCCGCCGGGTACGGATGCTCGGGGGCAAGCCGGTAATCGACGGAGATGACCTTGGCGCTGGTCCGCCGGCCGACCTGCGAGGCCAGGCCAGCGGCTTGGAATGCGTCCCCTATCACGTACACGCCACCGTGGAAGTACAGGACAACATGGCGAGGTTCGGTTCCGTCGACTGTGATCTCGGCAGTCGGGACGCCACCCAGTTCCCCTGCGGTCACGGTCACGTCGGCGGGCAGCGGCTGCGCTGATGTTTGCTCTTTCGTCCGCCGGCGCAGTTCGCTGACGTCACCGTCCACGGGGAATGCGTTCTGTCGCAGGATCGCGTCGAGGTTTTCTCGCTGTTCGGTACTCACGGAGGATCTCCCCTTCGGCCGGAATTCGCCTGGCCGCATCCAGGCGGGCTCACCCATCTCAATCCGCTTCTGACTCCTGCCGCGAGGCAGATACTGCGAGCGTTGCCGCCAGGCAGGTGAGGAGGCGTCACCGGATCACGGTGATTCGCGCGAGCGGCTTTCCTAACGCGCGACGGCTAGCAGGCGTAACTCCCGCACGCTGGACGGCTGAGGAGCGTTCGTCGGCAGAGACCGCAGTACCAGACCACGCCAAAGGCCGTTAGGTCCCTCAATCACCGGAATCGAGTGACGCCTGCTCACCTTGCCGTACGCCAGCCTGACCTTAGGCCGGGATTCCGGCTCTGCAGGCGGCGGGCAACATGCGCCGACGCCATTCGACAAGACCCATAAGGCCCGTTAAGAGCCTTCGGCAGGGGCGACGTGGACCCCAGGCACAGAAGGGCAATGTCATGGCCACCGCTACGGTGCAGATCCCGGCAACGGGCACCTACCGGATCGACCCATCCGGCTCGTCGGTCAGCTTTACCACCCGGCACCTGTTCGGACTGGGCGTCGTGAGGGGAACCTTCGGGGTGCTCTCCGGGGAGGTGACCATCGCTGACCCGGTGACCAGCTCCACCGCCCAGGCGGTAATCGATGCCACCAGCTTTTCCAGCGGGCACCCCCAGCGCGACAAAGATGTCAAGTCCGCGAACCTCCTGCACGTCCAGGAGCACCCGCAGATCACGTTCGAGTCCTCGCAGCTGGTTCCGGACGGTGACGGCTGGGTGCTGCGGGGGCAGCTGACCGCCCGCGGCCAGACCGCCCCAGTGGAACTGGCTGTGACCGAGTCTCGCGGCAGCCGTGACGGCCTGACCCTGCGCGCCACCACCCGGATCGACCGGTACGCATTCGGCCTCACGAAGAAGAAGGGTCTGGCCGCCCGGTACCTCGACCTGGAGATCACTGCCCAAGCCACTCGCAGCTGATCCCAGGGGCAGACCGCAAGGACCGTGACGCCCGGCTGGCGGCCTCGGCGGTCACGGCCACGATCTGGGTGCTGCTGCCATTGACCTGAACGACCCATTCGCGCATGTGGCGGGCCGTCACAGTGAGCGGCTGTCACCTGGTTCCGATTGACTTGCGGTCCTGGGTGAGCTTTCGGATCTCGAGTAGCTCAAGGCCGAGCGCCTCGATCTCGGCCAGCACGCCGTACAACGCCGACCGGTCCAGCAGGCCGGTGAGCACGGTGTGCGCGCCGTGGTGCTGCGGCACCAGCGCCGGGAACGCAGACAGCACGGCGGCGCCGGGGTGCCCGTCGATCCGGATCATGTACGGGGCGGGTGCCGCGTCCATGACGCAAGCATCACCGGCGGCCAGGTGACAACGGATCACCGGGATCCGGTGACCCGCGGGGCCAGCACGTGCACGTTCCTGTCCGGCAGTGTCCCGGTGCGGCGGGACCCGGTGACGACTTCTGACCTGCCTCGCAGCAACCCGGAGCGTCTCTGCGAGGGGCCTGCGCCCGTCGGGTGGAGCGTCAAGCTGACGCAGCCTTGCAATCACCTGGATCCGGTGACGGCCTCTCACCTCGCTGGTAGCAAGGCTGGGCTTGTCGCGAAAGTCGCACGGCCGCCAGGAAGTGCCAGGATCCAAGGGAGACGCCGTGACCTCGCCAGCCTCCAGCGCGGGCCGGGCCACCCGGTCGCAGCAATCCGAGACCGGGCCTGCGGCCTCACCCGCATCTGACGCGCAAGACCGCCAGGCAGCCCCGGCTGGCCGTCGCTGGCTGATCCTGGTGGTGGTCGCAGTCGCGCAGCTGATGGTGGTGCTGGATGCCACCGTGATCAATATCGCGCTGCCTTCAGCCCAGCATGCCCTCGGGTTTTCCGACAATGACCGGCAGTGGGTGGTGACGTGCTACGCGCTGGCCTTCGGCAGCCTGCTGCTGCTCGGCGGCCGGGTTGGCGACATGTTCAGCCGGAAGCGGGTTCTCATCACCGGCCTGGCTGGGTTCGCTGTCGCCTCGGCGATCGGCGGCGCTGCGGTCTCGTTCCCGATGCTGGCCGCGGCGCGGACCCTGCAGGGCGCGTTCGGCGCCCTCCTCGCGCCGGCCGCGCTGGGCACCCTGACCAGCACCTTCACCGACCCGCGCGAGCGGGGAAGGGCATTCGCGGTCTACGGCGCGGTGTCCTCTGGCGGCGCCGGGGTGGGCCTGATCCTCGGCGGGCTGCTGACCCAGTACCTGTCCTGGCGCTACACCTTGTTTGTAAATCTGATCTTTGCCGCGATCGCCATTGCCGGCGCCCTGGCCTACATCCGCGCCAGCCGGCCCGCGATCCGGCCGCGGCTCGACTGGCCCGGCACCGTCCTTGCCTCCGCCGGGCTGTTCCTCATCGTGTTCGGCTTCTCTCGCGCCGAGACCGCCGGATGGGCCGCCCCGGTGACCATCACCTGCCTGGTCGCTGGCCCGCTGCTGCTGGCCGCGTTCGTGGCGGCCGAGCGGCGGTCCGCGCATCCGCTCCTGCCGCTGCGGGTGATCCTGGACCGGACCAGGGGCGGCTCCTATGCCGTGCTCGGCCTGACCGGCATCGCGCTCTTCGGCGTCTTCTTGTTCCTGGTCTACTACCTGCAGCAAGTTAAGGGATACAGCCCGCTGACCTCCGGGCTGCTGTTCCTGCCGTTCGTGGCCGGCATCCTAGTCAGCTCTACCGTGTCCAGCATCGTGCTACCGCGAGTCGGGCCGCGGGTACTGATCGCCTCGGGCATGCTGCTCGGCACCGGCGCCATGATCTATCTGACCCAGCTCACTGTGACTTCCAGCT
>JASHUE010000421.1:0-11390 GCA_030040195.1 Streptosporangiaceae bacterium
CTAGCTGCAGATAGGTCGGTACGCCCGAACCATGATCCAGTCGGAAGGCCACCGATCCAGGCGCTGCCAGCGGTTTATCTATCGCCATAGTATAATGGTATGACGTGCCGGGCGCGGGGTCAACTTGTTTGGCTCGGTGCACGCTTGCGCGCTGAGAACCGGGCACCTGGCCGGCGCGTCAGTCCGCGAGTTCACACCACGAGTTCACCCACGCGCTGCCGGAGACGGTGGGCTCGGACGTCGGGATTTCTAGCCCAGCCTCATCGGAACGCTCATGAACGGGTCGACGTTGTAGGCCAGGCTGACGCGGTGATATCCGTCGGCTATGTCCGCGCCCGGTTTCTGGTCGCACACGAGCACGGGTGACAGCTTCTCGCCGTTAAGCACCTTGAGCAGGTCGCGCCGGACGCCGGGATCGGTCAGCGGCAGCGGGGTCAAGCCCGTGGCACGCAGAATGTCGTTGGCGCGGCGCTTGGTGAGGTCGCCCTTCTTCATGCGATCTACCTTCTCGCCAGCGCTCTTCGCATCGAACTTCAGCGTCAGGTAGTTGTACGCCGCCTCGTAATCATGATCTACCACGTCCTTGAGCCATGGGATGGGTGACTTGCTCATTGATCCTCACAAAGCTCGGATGAAGCCAGCCTGTGCCAAACCACGATGCAGGTCCTCGCCGTGTCCGGTCTCGCTGCCGGTCGCCCTGTCCTGCCCCTGCATCGCGATCCAGCCGGCGAAGACGGCGATCTCCACAAGCATAGGCGCGGGCTCCGCCCGGACCCGGCCGAGGTGCACTGTTCCCAGCCCAGCCGGATGAGCCGCGGCGGGCCCAAGCCTCAAAGGCGCGTGGTCACCCAAGACTGGCGAAATGGGGTTATGTGGCTGGATCAGCACGAAACAGCTCCAGGGCACAACGCCCGTCCGAGCTCAAATATACGTTGCCGTATATTTACTCAACAGGCGCCGGATGGCAGCAGTCCTGAGACCAGCCGGCCGTTGCCGTCGGCCTCAGACCGCAGGCGCGCGCAAGGGAGATTGCGATGCAGGTTGGCATGGTGGCGTTCCACTACCCACGCCCGGAGTACTGCGACCAGATGCTCGGCCGGGTACAGCAGGCCTGCGGGTTCATCGAGCGAACCCCTGGCTGTCTGGCAGTTGACTGCTGGCTGACTGAAGATGGCACGTCGATCGTCTCAACCGGCAAATGGGAGTCGGAGGAGGCACTCAAGGCGGGGTTCGCCGCTGCGCGGGCAGGTGGCGTGGACTTTGCCTACGACGACCGCGAAGCCCGCCCGCGCGAGGTGTTCCGGCTGGCCCACGCCTGACCGCCGCAGCCAGGCCGCGCTGGCTATGTCATCAGCCAGTCGGCGGCCAGGGCCAGTGCGTCCTCGTGGCGCCGCGGCCCGTGGTCGGCCGCCATGAAGTGGTGGCCGATTGCGAGGGTGAAGGCGAGCATGCTGCGCGCCTCCACCTCGTTCTCGTCGCGGCAGATCTCGCGGAACAGTTCGCGCAGGTAGGCCATGCGCCGGCTATCGACGCGGCGAAGGCGCTCGGCAACGGCCGGGTCACGCCGGGCCCAGTCGCGGACGGCGAGATCGATCGGCAGCAGGTCGGCGGAGAACGTCAGCGCGCCGGCCCGCCGCATCCTGATCCTGACATCGCCACCCTTACGCTCGGCGTGCTCGATCGTCTCATCGGTTGCCCGCCGCTCCCAGGTATTCAGCATCTCCTCAAGCAGCGTGTTCCGGTCGGCGAAGTGGCCGTAGAAGCCACCCTTGGTAACCCCGAGCTCCTGAGCCAGGGCCTCAATCCGGACGGCGCCAGGCCCGCCGGCGGCCAGGGCCTGCAGGCCCGCCTCGATCCAGCTCTCCCTGGGCGTGCGCGTGATGGCGGGCATGGCTCTTACTACCAGACCGGGCGGTAACGCCGGCCTAGCGACCCAGGAGCGAGCGCGGCAGCCCGAAGGACGGGAGCACGGTGTTCTCGAACCGCGTCAGCGCCGAGATTCGGTCGCCCGCGAGGGTGACAACGAAGAGGCCGGCACCGTGCCTGATGCCGCCCCCAGCGCACCTAGGCTCCGAAGGCGGGCTGGCCCGAGGCTGGGCCTAACCCGTTACCTCGGCCGGCTGTTCCGCTATCAGGTGTGCCCCGGGCCGGGCCATCCTGACCGCGACCAGATAGCCGACGGCAGCCACCACCCCGCCGACGATCCAGGAGATGTCGGCACCACCCAGGGCGTTGACCAGCGGTCCTTTGAGGTCGGTCTGGTCGACGAAGAGGAGCTCGGCACCGACCGCGACAAGGTAGGGAACGACTGCGGCCCACCGCCAGCCTCCGTACACGCCCCTGGCTGTGTAGAAGGAGGCGATGTCATAGCGCTCATGCTGCACGAGGTAGAAGTCGACCAGGTTGATCAGGGACCACGGCACGAACACAAACAGCAGGACGTCGAGGAAGTTGCTGAAGGTCGTCACGAACGACTTCCAGCCAAGCAATGCCAGGAGCAGCGCCACCGCGGAGATCAGCAGAACCCCGATCACCCGGGCGACCCGGGACAGCCCCACGCGCTGCCACGTCGACCGCACGGCCTCCCAGGAGAGCATGCCCGTGTAGGCGTTCATCCCCGCCCCGGCGACCAGCGACAGGGCCGAGAACCACAGCACCCACTTGCCTGCGACGCTCGCGATGACGGTCACAGGGGACGACGCGGTGGGGGCGATCGCGGCGACCCACGCGCCGAGCACGCAGAAGAGCACGGTCGACACGGTTGACCCCACCGCCACTGCAGTGAAGATCCGCGGCCCGGACGTGTCCCGAGGCATGTACCGGGAGTAGTCAGAGACGTAGATGGCCCAGCTCAGCTGGTTCATGAAAAAGAGCCCGACGACGACGAGAAAGACAGGGAAGCTGGCCAGGTGCGCGCCACCCATACCCTTGGCGAGGTGATCGCCGGAGGCAATGATCAGGCCTACCATGGCAATCCAGACGCCAGTCATGATCACTACGAGGTACGGCTGAACCGCGTGGATGAGCCCGTAACCCCAGACCGCAAGCGCGACGGCCGGCACGGCGAAGATCACAATCCATGCCTCTAGCGGTAGCCCGGGCACAGCTTCCTGCAGGGACTGCGCGCCGACGACCAGGCCGCCGCCCATGTAGCCGACGTCGAGCAAGATCCCCATCAGGAAGAGGACCACGCCGAAGTAGAACCCGAACTGGCCACGAGACTGGATCATCTGCGGGACGCCCAGCCGGGGGCCCTGCACGGCATGCAGGGCCGTGAGGACGCCTCCAATCACCGACCCGAGGACGATGGCCACGACTGCCCAGAACAGATTCAGGCCAAGCAGGACCGCGAACGACCCGAGGACGATGCAGAAGAAGTTCGCGTTGCACGCGTACCACAGTCGCCACTGCTGGCCGACCGTCCCGTGCCGCTGGCTGTCCGGGATGGGCTGGATGGAGTTGAGCTCGATCTCCGCCGTCCGGGGCGGCCTGGCAGCCTGAACGGTTTCTTCTACGTGTGTCATGACTGTGTCCTCCTGAGTTCCGCCAGGACCGCGAGCGCGGCCTCCACGCCATCTCCGATTCGTACGTTCGTGCCGAGGTCGGCGAGTGACCTGCCGAGCGCCGCGAGCCCGACCACCGGATGGAATGCGCTTGCGGCGAGCCCCATATGCCCGATGCGGACGAGGTTGCCGGCGCCCTCGCTGCCGGAAATCAGCACGTCGTAACGGCCGCGCACGTAGTCACAGACAGCCGCCTGGTCCAGGCCGTCCGGCACGACTATTGCGGTGACGCAGGCCGACATGATGGCCTCGCGGGCGGGCCAGAGTCGCAGACCCATCGCTGCTATGCCGGCCCGGCATATGCGCGCCGCCATCTCGTGCCGGGCAAACACGGCTTCACGACCCTCCTCGAGGAAGAGATCGCAGGCGGCTTCGAGGCCGTAGACGTCGCTCACGGACGGGGTGTAGGGGAACCGCCCCGAGCCATGCCAGCGGTCCCGCCAGTCCAGCAGTGACAGGAATGAGCCGCGGGGCGCTACCGGGTTCCGGTCGATCGCTGCCCAGGCCCGCGGGCTCACCGCGATGAGGGACATGCCTGGCGGCGCGCCGAGGCATTTCTGTGGTGCGGCGACGCAGAGATCCAGTTGCCAGCTATCCGGATCGAGGGGCATGCCACCGAGTGAGGCGACGCAGTCGACCAGGGTCAGGACACCGTGGGCCCGCGCGATCGGGCCGATGCGTGAGCAATCGTTGAGTGTGCCCGACGGCGTCTCGCAGTGCACGACGCACAGCAGTTCGATCTCGGGGTGCGCATCGAGATACGCCTCAACCTCATCGGGATCGATGGCCTCATCGTAGGTAACGCTGAGTTCGTGGAGCTGAGCGCCGAAGCTCTTCAGCCACGAGCTCATCCCCTGGCCGTAAACGCCCGAGACCAGGTTCAGCACCGGCATGCCCGGGCGCACGAGCGACCGGGCCGCGGCCTCGAGACCAAGCACGGCCTCGCCCTGCAGCAGGATGATCTCATTGGTGGTCCCGAAAATCTGGCCGACCTTCGCTTCGGTACGCCGGAAGCGTTCCAGGAACACCGGGTCGGAGTAATGCGTGATCGGCTGGCTGAGCGCGGCCAGCACTCGCGGATAGACACCGGCCGGACCGGTTGCGAGGGTGAACTCCGGATCCCGCATCGCACGCTCGCTGTCCATCGGAGTCCGTTACGCCGCGTCAGGCCGTGGGGCTGACGCGGGCCAGCGCCCGGCCACGCCACTCGTGGGGCCTCTTTTGTTCGCTGTGATGCGACCCTCCCTGACAGCACCGGCGGCAGGCCTGCGCCGCGAGCATGGCTTCCGGCGACTTACAGTCGAGCATCCGATCGCGCTCTTGTCAATAAAAACTATCAGAAAGATAGGAATCTCGCCGAGCGCATACTCGGGCTTGCCCGGAGAAGCGAGCGCAGAAGACCCGTAAAGTTCCATCAGGAAGCTTTCAGGGCCGACGTACGCTTTGTGAATGACGCAGTCCGAAGCCCAGGGTGTGAGCACGCCGGCGATTGCCGAATCGGAAAGATCCCGGTCCGGTGAGGCCAGCGGGTCGGCCGGGCGCTGGTGGGTTCTCGGCGTGGTCGGGCTGGCGCAGCTGATGGTGGTGCTGGACGCCACGGTCGTGAACATCGCGCTGCCCTCGGCGCAGCGTGCACTGGTGTTCACCAATGCCGACCGGCAGTGGGTGGTGACGGCGTATTCGCTGGCCTTCGGAGGGCTGCTGCTGCTCGGCGGTCGGCTATCGGATCTGGTCGGCCGGCGGCGGATGCTGATCATCGGCCTGGTGGGCTTCGCCTCGGCCTCGGCCGTGGGCGGAGCGGCGACCAGTTTCGCGATGCTGGTGATCGGCCGCGGTGCTCAAGGCGCCTTTGGCGCGATGCTGGCGCCAGCCGCGCTGTCGACGCTGACCACCACGTTCAGCGACCCGGCCGAGCGCGGCAAGGCGTTCGGCGTCTACGGTGCCATCGCCGGGGCCGGCGGTGCGGTCGGCCTGCTGCTGGGCGGTGCGCTGACCGAGTACCTGACCTGGCGTTGGTGCCTCTACATCAACGTGATCCTGGCGGTCGTCGCGGTCACCGGCGCGGTGCGGCTGCTGCCCAGGCAGCCCCCGAATCGCGGCGAGCGCATCGACTGGCGGGGCACGGTTCTGGTCGTGGCCGGGCTGGTGGCCGTGGTCTACGGGTTGTCCGAGGCCGAGACCAAGAGCTGGAGCGCGCCGGAGACCGATGTGCTCCTGTCCGTCGGCGTCGTGTTGCTGGCCGTGTTCGCCCTGGCCGAGCGGCGCGTCCCGCATCCGCTGCTGCCGATGCGGATCGTGCTGAGCCGCTTCCGCGGCGGCGCCTACCTCGCCATCGGCCTGTCGGCCATGGGCATGTTCGGGATCTTCCTGTTCTTGACCTATTACCTGCAGCTCACGCTGAAGTACTCGCCGGTCACGACCGGCCTGGCATTCCTGCCGATGGTGGCGGCGCTGATGGCGTCCTCGACGACGTCCAGCGGGTTCCTGATGCCGCGGGTCGGACCCCGTCGGCTGGTCCCGGTCGGCATGCTCATCGCGGCCGGCGGCCTCGTCTTCCTGGCCACGCAGCTCGGGCTCCGCACGAGCTACCCGGACCAGATCCTGATCAGCTTGGTGCTGACAGGGCTCGGCCTGGGCATGGTGTTCGGCTGCGCGATGAACACGGCAACCTACGGCGCCGGCGCGGCGGACGCAGGCGTCGCCTCGGCCATGGTCAACACCAACCAGCAGATCGGCGGGTCCATCGGCACCGCGCTGCTGAACACGATCGCAGCCAGCGCGCTGGCCGGCTACCTGGTGGCGCACGCGCACAACCCGCTGGCCATGGCCGAGGCGGCGGTGCACAGCTATGTCGTCGCGTTCTGGATCTCGGCCGGCATCCTGGCCGGCGCGGCGGTCATCTGCGCTCTGGTGCTGCCTTCCGGCACCCTGGCGCCGACCGTCGGCCAGGTTGCCCTGGCCGCAGCGTGACCACAAGGAGATGAACGTACGTGACCCCCGATTCTGCCCCGCAGTTGATCACCGTTTCGGCCTCCTACGGCGCCGGCGGAAGTGTCGTCGCCCCGGCCTTGGCCGAGCGGCTCGGGCTGCCCTTCCTGCAGCGTGTCACCACGTCGGAGGGTCTCGTCGCCGCGCCGGGTCCATGCGGTGAACAGCTAACAGAGGAAGAGGTCAAGGCGACTCCGGTCCACCGGCTGCTCGCCGCCTTCACCCAGGCGATCCCGGCCGGGCCGACCCAGTCGCCGCCGTCCAGCCACCATCAGGACGGGCACTTGCGCGCCCACGGCGAGGCCGGGATCTACCGCCTGCTAGCCGTCGGCGGCGGAGTGATCCTCGGCCGGGCGGCAGCGGTCGTGCTGGGCAAGGACCGCGGTTTCCATGTCCGGCTGGACGGTCCGTCGCAGCGCCGGGTCGTGCTGGGCGCCAGGATCGAGGGCATCAGCGAGGCGCAGGCACGCGCTCGCATGGGCGCCGCAGACAAGGCCCGCACGGCATACGTCCGCCGGCTGTACCGCACCGACCCGGCCGACCTGTCCCTCTATCACCTGGTGATCGACTCCACGGCGATACCGCTGGCGACCGTGATCGAGCTCGTCCTGCTCGCCGCCCGCGCCCAGAACGCCGCGCCGCAAGAGGAGCACGCCATGCCTGGCACGAGCACGTAAGGCCGTTACTGCTGCTCGCGATAGAGGTGGAGCGCCTCGGTCAAACGCCTCCGACTCTCGTCGGTGTACGGCACGCACTGGAACATGATGTGCTCGACCGCGAGTTCCTCGTAGCCGCGGATGGCCGCCGCGATCTCCTCGGGCGTGCCGGTCAGCGGCTTGTCGAAGAAACTGGGCTGGTCCGGCTGGAGGTCGGGGAACCAGAGGCCGATGAGCGCCGTTACGCCAAGCGTCGCCGGGTCGCGCCCGGCCTCGCGGCAAGCGCCCTCGATCCTGGCGAGCGGATCAGCCATTGTCTCGGGCCCGCCCATGTACCCGGTGTTCCACAGGTCGGCATACTGCGCAGTCAGCCTGAGCATGCGCGGACCTTCGCCTCCCACGAGTACCGGCGGGCCTTGTGCCCGCGGACCGCGTGGCACGTCGTCGCAGTCGCGCGCCTGGTAATAGTGTCCGCTGAAATCGACGTGCCCATCGCGCAGCAAGGGCCTGAGGACCTGCAGGGCTTCTTCGAAGCGGCCCACGAGATGATCGAATGGCATCCCGAACGCCTGGTACTCCGGCTCGTTCCACCCGGCGCCGATGCCGAGGATCAAACGCCCGTCGCTGACTTCGTCGGCGGCCGTTGCCATCTTCGCCACGACGGCCGGGTTGCGGATGGAATTACACAGCACCAGCGTGCCGATCTCGACTCGCTGTGTGGCTTCGGCCAGCGCGGACAGTACGGTCCACGTCTCCCAGATTCCTCGGGTCGGCTGACCGGGATTGCGATACAGAAGGTGATCCGCGAGCCAGATGCTGTCGAAACCATCGGCCTCTGCCTGCCGCGTGATTGCGCGGATCGACGCATAGGGGCGCTTGCGGTTCTGCTCGCGGTCGTTCGCGGTGTAAACCAGCAGGCCAACCTTCACGGCTTGACCTCGACTTTCTCTCGGGGCTGGCTGTCGCTCGATGGGCGCAGCCGCAGCGATGCTGACCGTATCGTCAGCCTCTGACATCCAGTCCCTGACAGAACGTGAGAACCGGCCGCAAGACTGGGCAGCGCGATCGCCCCGGTCGCCGATCAGCGCTCCGCAGCGCCAGACGGCGCGGGCCGCTCCCTGGTAACCGAGGCCGGGTCCTTGTCGTCGCGCAGGCCGAGGTAGCGCGGGTGCCGCAGTTCCCCGGCGGTGGTCCACTCGGAGAAGCCCACCTGACCGACGAGCGTGGGCTCGACCCAGTGCACGCTCCTTCTCGGAATCGCGCCCCGCTCGAACGGAGGTGTCGGCCGCTCGAGGCGGGCGAGAGCCTCGTGCAGGCTCGCCAGCGTGGCCTGATCGAACCCCGTGCCGACCTTGCCGGCATACACGAGCCGGCCGTGCTCGTCGTAGTAGCCGATCAGCAGGGCGCCGAAGCCCGAACGGCTTCCCTGCGGGTCGGTGAAGCCGCCTATCACGAACTCCTGGTTGTTCTCGGCCTTGAATTTCAGCCAGTCCCGGCTGCGGCCGCCGACGTAATGCGAGTCAGCGCGCTTGGCGATCAGGCCTTCCCAGCCGCTGCGCTGTGCTTCCTCCCAGTAAGCGGCCGCGTTCCTGGTGCGATGCACGGTGTGCTTCAGCGGCCCGCCGTAGGACAGCAGGCCTTCCAGCACCGTCTTCCGCTCACGCAAGGGCAGCTGGCGGACATCGCGGCCCTCGGCCCGCAGGACGTCGAAAATGAAGTACAGCACCGGCACCGAGCGCACCAGCTCCGCCGGGGGATTCCTGACCCCCAGGCGCTGCTGCAGCCGGCTGAAGCTGGTGGCCCCCTCGTGCATGGCCACTATCTCGCCATCGACCACGAAGTCACCCGCGGCCTGGGCGTCTAGTGCCGCCGCGATCTCCGGGTAGGTGGTGTTGACGACCTGCCGGTTGCGCGTCATCAGGCGGACCGCCCCACCATCAGCGCGGTAGGCGATGCACCGCTCGCCGTCGAATTTGCGTTCATAGAGCCATTGCTGGTCGAAGAACCGGTCTTTCGTCAGCGTGGCCAGTTCTGGTTCCATCCAGTCGTCCGAGACATTCACCTCAGGGCTCACGCTGATCGAGTACCCACTTGGCCGTCCCTGTACCGTCTGATGGTGAGTTCGAGCGACGTTACCTTCCGGCTGCTCGAGGGTCGGCAGTCCGCCGAGCACGTGGCCGAGCTGGAGGCCATCCACGCCCAGGTTTACGCCGACCCGCCTTACCTGCTGGATGCAGACGCCGAGCAGTTCACCGAGCGGTTCCTGGTTCAGTCCCGCCAGCCCGGCTTTGTCCTTGCCGAGGCTCGCCACGGCGGCTACCTGGTCGGATACGCGGCCGGCATGCCGCTGCGGCCGGCTACCTCCTGGTGGCGGGATCTGACCACGACACTGCCTGACGAGTTCACGTCCGAGCATCCTGGCCGTACGTTCGCGCTGGTGGAGTTGCTGGTACGCGCGTCCTGGCGCCGTCAGGGCATCGGCCGGATGCTGCACGACCTCATCCTCAGCGGGCGGCCCGAAGAGCGGGCAACGCTGGTCGTCGCACCGGCCGCGACGGCGGCGCAACAGGCCTTCCGGAGCTGGGGCTGGCGCAAGGTCGCCCGGACCCGCGATCCCGGTAATGCCGCGACCGTTGCCGACATCCTCGTGGTCACGGCCCCGGCAATGCGATCGAGAGCCGGGGATTAGAGTCGCCGAGCGCGAGAGAGCGGGGTACTAGAGGTCAGCGATGCTAACCGGCGGCAGGTCCTGTACTTCCTGCTTGGCAATGCTCAGGCTGATGCCCTGGTCGTCAACCCCGGTCACCGCGCTGATCGGGATCGCGACCTGCTTGCGGCCCCACAGGTGCCCTTCCTGCAGGAGCACGTGGGTCACGTGCTCGCTCACCGGGTCGACGACCAGGCCTTGGACCTGCCCGATGTCCCCGTCGGTGGCGTGGACGTGTTCGCCGCGGCGGACGTCGACCTCGCCCAGCGGCACCGTGTCGACGGTCACTGTCTCGGAAACCTTGCCTTCCGCGTCGGGATCCATCACCGTGTCGCCGAGCCGGTAATAGGGCCAGGCCAGCACCTGTTCAGGTCCGTAGATCTCGTAACCTCTCGTTCCCGGCACGAATTGCGTTTCTTCGGCGGAATCGAACCGCGCGAACTGCGCGAGCGTGCAGCTCAGGCGTATGCCATCGGCCCCTCGGCCCACCGGGTTGGCCAGCTCGACCGGCACAAGCCGGGCCAGGCCGACGCGGTGCTCGGGCTCGACAACCAGATCGGTGAGTGCCCGCGCGACCGGGTCGACGACGACGCGAGTCAGCCGTCCGCAGATCCCGTCCACACAGCTGACCTCGGCTCCGATCGCGAACTCGACCGCTGCCGCCATGGTCATCTCCCGCCTGCCTGCGCCCTCGGCCCGTGAAGCTCCGCTTGCCCAGATTACTTCCATACCCGGCCGCCCGGCGTGGAAGCGCTCTCGGCTAACTGGGGCGGGAGTGCGAGCGGCCGGCGAGGCTAACCCCGGTC
The DNA here is from genome assembly GCA_030040195.1 of Streptosporangiaceae bacterium. Lineage (GTDB taxonomy): Bacteria > Actinomycetota > Actinomycetes > Streptosporangiales > Streptosporangiaceae > JAJYUU01. The sequence continues at coordinate 10,721 of JASHUE010000421.1, forward strand.
CTGGCCGAACAGCGCGTTGAGGTTCGGCGCATCCCGCACGGAACTGAATCCGGCCAGGCGTCCGCCCTCCGACAGCGGCGCCAGCGCCCGCGCGACGCCGGCCCACGCGGCCAGCGCGAGCATGCCGCCGAGGCTGACGCGGCGCACTCCCAGGTCGGCCAGGTCGCCAATCGTCAGGTTGGGGCTGGTGGCAAGGACATTGACCGGCTTCGGCGCGGCGGCCTCAACGATCGCGGTGATCTCTTGCGGCGTCCTCACCCCCGGCGCGTACAGGCAGTCCGCGCCTGCCTCGGCGTATGCCCTGATCCTTTCGGTCGTTTCGGTGAGGTCCCGGTTCCCGGCGAAGAAGTTCTCCGCCCGGCCGATGAGCATCGTGTCGCCGCCGCTCTCGCCGATCGCCTGGCGCGCTGCCCGGATCCGCTCCACGGCGACGTCGATCTCGTACTGGGGCCGCTGCGGGCCCAGCGTGTCCTCGATCGACAGCCCCGCCACTCCGGTCTGGACGCAGAGCCGGACGCTGTCCGCGACCTCGCCGGGGTCGGCGCCGTAGCCGTTGTGGAAGTCGGCGTTCACCGGCAGGTCGGTCGAAGCCACGATCTCGGCGATGTGGGCGAGCATCATGTCGCGCGGCACCGCGCCATCGGGCAGGCCTTTGGAGAAGGCGAAGCCG
>JASHUE010000040.1:0-3368 GCA_030040195.1 Streptosporangiaceae bacterium
AGACCCGTGGCAGCAGTTCGCCAGGACCCACCAGATCGGTCAGGTCGTGCCCGGCCGGGTCACCAAGCTGGTGCCGTTCGGAGCGTTCGTGCGGGTCGAGGAGGGCATCGAGGGCCTGGTGCACATCTCGGAGCTGGCCGACCGGCACGTGGAAATCCCCGAGCAGGTCGTCCAGGTGGGTGACGAGATCTTCGTCAAGATCATCGACATTGACCTTGACCGGCGCCGGATCAGCCTTTCCCTGAAGCAGGCGAACGAGGGCCAGTCAGGCGAGATCTCGGGCGAGGAGTTCGACCCGACCCTGTACGGCATGCCTGCGGCCTACGACGAGCAGGGCAACTACCTCTACCCCGAGGGCTTCGACCCCGAGTCCGGCGAGTGGCTCGAGGGCTTCGACGCTCAGCGGGAGGAGTGGGAGCGCCAGTACGCCGAGGCCAGGGCCCGGTACGAGGCCCACCAGCAGCAGGTCGCCGACGCACGCACCAAGGCCGACGCGGCCGGTGCCGAGGAGGGCGAAGAGGAGGCGCGCGAGCACCACAGCTCCTCCGGCGGCGAGCCGGAGCGCGGGGGCACGCTGGCCTCGGACGAGGCGCTCGCCGCGCTGCGGGACAAGCTGTCGGGCGGTCAGAACTGACGGCAGGTCCGGTTAACTTCGGTGGCGGGCTGCCCGTGCAGGACACGGGCAGCCCGCCACCGCCATCTCGGATGACCGCGCCACCATGCTGAGAGTCGGGCTGACCGGCGGGATCGGCGCCGGCAAGAGCGAGGTATCGCGGCGCCTGGCCGCCCAGGGCGCCATCGTCATCGACGCCGACCTGATCGCCAGGGAGGTGGTCGCGCCTGGCACCGCCGGGCTGGCCGAGGTCGTAGCCGCGTTCGGTCCCGGCATCCTGGCTGCCGACGGCAGCCTGGACCGGGCGAAACTCTCCGACCTGGTGTTCGCCGACCCGGACAAGCTGGCGAGGCTGAACGCGATCGTGCACCCGCGGGTAAGCGCGCGCATGCGCGAGCTTGAGGACAGTGCGGGACCGGGCGCGATCGTCGTCCATGACGTGCCGCTGATCGCCGAGAACAATCTTGCGGACGGCTATGACCTGGTCGTGGTGGTCGACGTGCCGCCGCGGATTCAGCTGGACCGGCTGGTGCGGCTGCGGGGCATGAGCCGCGAGCAGGCCCGTGCGCGGATTGCCGCTCAGGCCAGCCGGGAGCAGCGCCTGGGGATCGCCGGGATGGTGGTCGACAACTCGGGGTCGCTGGCCGAACTCGACCGCCAGGCCGGTGACCTGTGGGCCGAGTTGCGCAGGCGCGGCGCGTTGGCAGCCAGCAGCTAGCTGCTCTGTCACCGGACCCTAGGGCCGGGGACCGATCGCGGCTGGCCGGGTCCGCCGCCGACTCCCCTGTACGTCCTCACGCTGCCCGCCGATTCTCGGGTTTTCATCATGCTTTGATCTTGTATGCACAGGACAAGTGGCCGGGAGTGCGACGGCTTCATCATGGTTGAGGAGTTTTGTCCGGTCGCCTCGGTGACGGCGGGAACGTCTGCCGGCCGATGGTTGTTACTTGTTGCGGCGATGGGCAGCAGCGCGCACGCGCGGACCGGCTCGGCCGCGGGGTGCCCAGGAGAGTTCGGGTTGCGCGGCTTGCGCCCGGCGAGCAGCGTCCCATCAGGAACGGTCCGCACTGTCATAGCCCCGCCCTACAGTGGACACGTGACGCGCCTGCCGGGCAGGCACGCCCGGATGGATGAGCACAGGAGGTGCGATGCGCCCCGTCACTGACCTGCAGCGCAGCGTCGCGCCGTTCGAGGTCGTCACGGACATGGTGCCAGCCGGCGACCAGCCGAACGCCATCGCGGAGATGGAGCGCCGGATCAGCGGCGGCGCGAAGGACACCGTGCTTCTTGGCGCCACCGGAACGGGCAAGACGGCGACAGTGGCCTGGCTGGCCGAGAAGCTCCAGCGCCCGGCGCTGGTGATGCTGCCGAACAAGACGCTGGCGGCGCAGTTTGCGAACGAACTGCGGGAGATGCTGCCCAAGAACGCAGTCGAGTACTTCGTCTCCTACTACGACTACTACCAGCCCGAGGCTTACGTTCCGCAGACCGACACCTACATCGAGAAGGACTCCTCGATCAACGACGAGGTCGACCGGCTCCGGCACTCGGCCACGAACTCGCTGCTGACCCGGCGGGACACGATCGTGGTCGCGTCGGTGTCGTGCATCTACGGCCTCGGCACGCCGCAGGAGTACGTCGACCGGATGCTCAAGGTGAAGGTCGGGGACACGATCGAGCGGGACGGGCTGCTGCGCAAGCTCGTCGGGATGCACTACACGCGCAACGACCTGTCCTTCACGCGTGGCACGTTCCGGGTGCGCGGCGACACCATCGAGGTGATCCCGCAGTACGAGGAGCTAGCCGTCCGGATCGAGATGTTCGGCGATGAGATCGAGCGGCTCATGACGCTGCACCCGCTGACCGGCGAGGTGATGAGCGAGGACGACGAGCTGTACATCTTCCCGGCCTCGCACTACGTGGCCGGGCCCGAGCGGATGGAGCGCGCGATCGCCGGCATCGAGGCCGAGCTGGAGGAGCGGCTGGCCGAGCTGGAGCGGCTCGGAAAGCTCCTTGAGGCGCAGCGGCTGCGGATGCGTACCAGCTATGACATCGAGATGATGCGCCAGGTCGGTAGCTGCTCGGGCATCGAGAACTACTCCAGGCACATCGACGGCCGCGAGGCCGGCAGCCCGCCGAACACGCTGCTTGACTACTTCCCCGAGGACTTCCTGCTCGTGATCGACGAGTCGCACAACACGGTGCCGCAGATCGGCGCCATGTACGAGGGCGACGTGTCCAGGAAGCGAGTGCTGGTGGAGCATGGGTTCAGGCTGCCGAGCGCAATCGACAACCGGCCCCTGACCTGGGACGAGTTCGGCGACCGGATCGGCCAGACGCTGTACCTGTCGGCCACCCCCGGGCCGTACGAGCTGCAGCGCACCGGCGGCGAGGTCACCGAGCAGGTGATCAGGCCGACCGGCCTGGTCGATCCCGAGGTCGTCATCAAGCCGACCAAGGGCCAGATCGATGACCTGGTCGGCGAGATCAGGGACCGGGCCGAGAAGTCCGAGCGGGTCCTGGTCACGACGCTGACCAAGAAGATGGCCGAGGACCTCACCGACTACCTGCTGGAGCTGGGCATCCGAGCGCGTTACCTCCACAGCGAGGTGGACACGCTGCGCCGGGTCGAGTTGCTCCGCGAGTTGCGCCTGGGCGAGTACGACGTGCTGGTCGGGATCAACCTGCTCCGCGAGGGCCTGGACCTGCCTGAGGTCTCGCTGGTCTCGATCCTGGACGCGGACAAGGAGGGGTT
>JASHUE010000422.1:0-2718 GCA_030040195.1 Streptosporangiaceae bacterium
TCACCAGCGCGTCCCCGCATTACCTGCTGGCCGATGGCGCGCCGGTGAGCGTGCGGGCAACCCGCGGCGGCGACGCCTTCGCCGCCCGGCAGGCGGGTGCCGCCGCGGAGGCCGGCTCGGGGTCCGACCGGGCCGCCGTGCTGCTCGGGATGCCGTCCGTCCGCGCGCTGGCCTGAGGTTCTGTTCAGGGAAGACAGCCTGGCGGCACCAGCGAACCGCTAGCTAAGCGGCCGGCTGCTGTGCGCAGACCATGCCGCCGGAGGCTTGTGCTGGCGGCCGCGAGGCTAGAGGTGCCCCGGTGAGCGATCGTCCCAGCCCTCAGATTCCTCGTCGGTCTCGTCCCAGTCCATGTCGTCGTCCTCGGGGTCGAGGTCGTCGTCCAGTTCGAACTCGTCGGATCCGTACTCGTCTTCATCAACGCCGTTCGGCGCCGTTATGTCGTCGTCATAACTCATGAACTAACCCCCGGCTCGCGCGGCTGCCCCGCCGCGTCGCGTGTGCAGGGATTTACCCTGCGCTGTCAGACTGATGCAATGCTACGGCCAGCGATCGCGGTGGTGGGGCCCACCGCGGCCGGCAAGTCGGACCTCTCGCTGGCCCTCGCCAAGGCGCTCGGCGGGGAGGTCGTGAACGCCGATTCCATGCAGCTGTATCGCGGCATGGATATCGGCACCGCCAAGCTGACCCTGCGGGAACAGGCCGGCGTACCCCACCACCTCCTCGACATCTGGCCAGTCACCCGGGCCGCGAGCGTCTCGGAGTACCAGCGGCTGGCGCGGGCAGCGATCGCCGACATCCAGCACCGGGGCCGCACGCCGATCCTGGTGGGCGGCTCCGGCCTGTACGTCCGGGCCGCCCTCGACAATCTCCAGTTCCCCGGCACCGATCCGGAGCTCCGGGCCCGCCTGGAACGCGACCTCGCCGAGCTCGGCCCGGCCGGGTTGCACGCGCGGCTGCAGGCCGTCGACCCGGCCGCCGCGGCGGCAATCCTGCCCAGCAACGGCCGCCGGATCGTCCGCGCCCTCGAGGTCGTCCAGCTGACGGCCAGGCCGTTCAGCGCCACGCTGCCCCGGTACGAGTACGCGGTCCCCGCGGTCCAGGTCGGCATCGAGCTGCCCAGGCCCGACCTGGACCGGCGAGTGACCGAGCGGGTTAACCGGATGTGGCAGCTCGGCCTGGTCGACGAGGTTCGCAAGCTGGTCGCCGTCGGGCTGCGCGACGGCAAGACCGCGAGCCGGGCCCTCGCCTACGCCCAGGTTCTCAGGTTCCTGGACGGCGAATGGACCGAAGCGCAGGCGGCCGCCCAGACGATCCTGGCAACCAAGCGGTTTGCCCGCCGCCAGGAGTCCTGGTTCCGCCGCGACCCCAGGATCACCTGGCTCCGTGGCGACAGCTCCGGTCTCGCGGCGCAGGCGCTGGCCGCCGTGCGGGCCCGCTAGCGGGCCGCTTGACGTGGCCGCGATACTGCTTGCCGTGGCGATGACCTGCCTGCCGCGATATCACGGGCCGTTCGGCACGGGCTCGGCCCTGGCCGTGGACTGACCGGGTACCGCCAGATGGAACCTGCCGGAACGGTGTCCGGTTCGCCGACGCCCGCTCTGCGGCGAGAGTCGGTTGCGCTGCGGACGCGCCAGCTAGCCGCTGCGCGACGTCGCGCTAGCGCGCTGCTGGCCGCGGTGACAGCGCTCTTCGTGGCCGTGACCGCGGCCGGCGCCCACGGAACCCTGCTCGGCTACGTGCAGGCCGGCGCCGAGGCGGCGATGGTCGGAGGTGTCGCGGACTGGTTCGCGGTGACGGCCCTGTTCCGCCGGCCCTTGGGCCTGCCGATACCGCACACCGCACTGATCGTCGAGCGCAAGGACCAGTTCGCCGTCACGCTCGGCCAGTTCGTCCAGGAGAACTTCCTGAACGCTGACGTTCTGACCGACCGGATCCGTGCCGCTCATCTCGTTTCGCGCCTGGCCGACTGGCTGGCGGACAAGGCCAACGCCGCCCGCGTCGCCGGTCATGGGGCTGATCTGGTCGTCACCTTGGCCGAGGCGGTCCGCGATGAGGATGCCCAGCGCGTATTCGCCGCGGAGCTGACCGGGGTGCTCGACGGCGTCGATCTGGCGCTGCTGGCCGGCCGGATCCTGCGCGTCATCCTCGCGGGAGAGCCCGAGGATGAGCTGATCAACACCATGGTGTCGGCGGCTGACCGCTACCTCACCGATCACCACGCCGAGCTGCGCGATCAATTCGAGGGTGAGTCTCCCCGGTGGGTGCCCGACGCGGTTTACCGGCGGGTCTTCGACCGCCTCCACGCCCGCCTGCATCAGCGGCTGATGGCGATGGCCGCCGATCCCGACGACGATACCCGGCAGCAAATCAAGCAGTGGATCGCCGGGCTGCCTGACCGCCTGGAAACATCCCCGGAGCTGCGTGAGCGCGGTGAGCGCCTGAAGCGCGACATTCTGGCCAGCGCCGCGCTGCGGGACTGGTCCTCCACGCTCTGGCAGCAGGCCAAGGACACCTTGCGTATCCAGGCGGCCGACCCCCACTCGGAGTTGCGCCGCCGGCTGGCCGAGGCGCTGGTAGCCGGTAGCCGCCGTCTGGTATCCGACCGCCGCCTCCAGGACAGCTTTGAGCGCATGGTCGAATCAGGGGCCAGGGCGATCGCGGACCGGTTCCACGACGACCTCGCCGACCTTGTCACCGGCACGATCCAGCGGTGGGACG
>JASHUE010000423.1:0-7996 GCA_030040195.1 Streptosporangiaceae bacterium
CCACGGGCACGGTAAGGCCGCGCCGCCAGCGCTCACGTTGCCGCACTGCACCACGGCGACCGCGAAGGCCGCGACGCTCGCGGACGTGGATTCCGCGACCGTCGGGACCGGCGGCGGCTCGTTCGGCGCCGCCGTGTCGCACGACGGCCAGTTCACGTTCGTGACCATCGGCAACGCGGTGGATGTGTTCCGGAATACCGGCGCGCTGGCGCCGGCCCCCATTCGCACGATCGCGGTCACCGGCGTAGGCAAGGGCATAGAGGTCACCCACAACGGCCAGTTTCTCGTCGCTGCGGCGGGCAGCGGAGCAGTCGTCATCAACGTTGCCGATGCCGAGCAGGGGGCCGCGGATCCGGTCGTGGGGTCGCTGGTCAGTCCGGACGGCAAGGGTGCCGTGGAGGTGTCGATCTCCCCGGACGACGACTTCGCGTTCGTAACGCTGCAAGGCAGTGCGGAGATGGCGGTCTTCCGGCTGCAGGCCGCACTGGCCAGCGGCTTCTCGGCCTCCGACTTCGTCGGCTACGTGCCGCTCGGCACCCAGCCGGTCGGGATCGCTGCCGGCGGCAGGTTCTTGTACGTGACCAGCCTCGGCGGGACGCTCAGCGTGATCAGTATGAGTGAGGCAGAGACCCATCCGCCGTCAGCGGTCGTGCGAACCGTCAGCCTGGGCTGCGAGCCGGCCAGGGCCCTGCTGTCCGCGGACGCCAAGGTGCTCTGGGTCACGGACCGGCACGCCGATGCGCTGCTGGCTTTCAGCACACCGCTGCTGCGAACTGACCCCCAGCACGCGCTAATCGCCGACGTCATGGTGGGCGAGGTGCCGCTGGGGGAGGAGTTCGTGGACGGTGGCAGTCTCATCGTGATCGCTGACTCGAACCTGGCTGGCCTGAAGTCAGCCAGCGCGAACCTGGCCGTTGTCAATACGGCCAAGGCTCTTGCCGGGCAGCCTGCCCTGCTCGGGTACGTCCCTACGGGCCTGATTCCACGCCAGTTCGCGCTTGAGCCGGGCGGCATCCTGCTCGTCACCGACCAGGGCTCACACCAGCTGCAAGCGCTGCGGACCGCGGACCTGCCGTGAGGAGCGGATCGCGGGACGGACGGCCCACCAGCAGAAATCGCGTAGCATCAGGGCAATGAGGGTCACCGACGTGAGCGGCTATGAGGGCCGTGGCCGGCGCACCGGGCGTCGGCGACGGCGCGGCCTCGGATGGCTCATCGCGCTGGTGGTCGTGATCGTCGTCCTGATCGGGGCCGACTTCGCGGCGCGCGCGGTTGCCGAGAACGTGGCCGCTACCCAGTTTCAGCAGCAGGGGAACCTGACGAACAAGCCCGACGTGACAATCGAGGGCTTCCCGTTTCTGACCCAGGTCGCAAGCAAGGACTTCAGCGACATCAAGGTGAGCGCCGCCAACGAAAAAGAGGGTCCGGTCACGATCACGAGCATCAATGCGACCGCGACCGGCGTTCATCTCAACTCCTACTCGTTCAACAGCGGGACGATCGGCACCATCTCCGGCACCCTGCTGATCGACTTCACCTCCCTGGGTAACACGCTGACCGCGGAGGTTGGAACGCTAGGTACGCTGCTGAACGGAGCCGGCCTGGACTTGACTGCAGCCGGGCCAGACGAGGTGAAGGCCAGCATTAACCTCATCGTCACGACCGGATCCGCGACCTGGCGCGTCAGCCGCGTCAGCCCAACGGAACTCAACGTCACGCTGGTGGGAAGCAGCGGCTTGCCCTCGTCCCTGCTCAGCTCGATCCAGGACGTGAACATCCCGATACCAAAGCTGCCGCTCGGGCTGATGATCGACAGCGTCTCTGTAAGCCCGGCTGGAGTGGTAGGAACGATCAGCGGAAGCAACGTGCCGTTCGGGTCGTAACGGGCGGCCACCCAGGAGATGTGCCCTGACCGGGACGCGGCGCGGACGGCTGGCGGTAGTCGGCGGGGGGATCGCGGGCCTGCTGACTGCCTATTACGCGGCCCCGCTCGCCGAATCAGTGACGGTGCTCGGCGGCGCGGCTGCCGCCGATCAGGTACCCAGGCCCATCCAGCACGACTTTCTGGACGTGCGCCGCGCGAGCCTGGCGACCGAGGCACACCGGCTCTGGCGGGAACTCCAGGCTAGGTGGGGCCGGCGGCTGCTGCGAAACTGCGGGCATCTGACCCTGGCCGTGGCCGGCACGACGCCTGCCGTGGATGCGGCCGACGGCGCGCGGGGCTATGAGGTGCTCGCCCAACTCGGGCTGAGGCGGGAGGAGCTGTCCGGTTCCCGGCTGGCCAGCCGGTTCCCGCAGTTTGCGGCCGAGGCGGGCTGGCTGGACGTCGACGCGGGCCTAGTCGACGTCAAGGCGGTCAGGGACGCGTTGACCAGGGCCGTGCGAGGGCGCGGAGTAACCGTGCACGACAGTTCCAGGGTCCGCGGAATAGGCCGCAACCGCGACGGCTGGCACGTCGGCACCGACTATGGCGCGCTCGGCTGCGACCGGCTCGTCATCACGGCCGATCTGGGCACGAACGCCGTCCTTGAACTGCTGCCGGAATGCCCGGTCCGGTTTCCGCTGCGGCCCGGTCAGCCAGCCCAGGTCACCTACTTCATCCCGGCCCCGACGGCGTGGCGTCAATTCACCGACCTTGCGCTGCCGGCCTTCGCCTACCCCGACGTCGGCATCTACGGCCAGCCGATCATCGACGGCCGGACGCCAGGGGTGAGGATAGGCGTCTGCGGCGAGCCGACGGCCGGTGCTTTCGGCTCGGCGGCGGACTTTGCCGCTACGTGCATGCCCGCGCTGCGCGGCGCGCTGACAGTGGCTGCGGGTTCGGACAGCTGGGTGGGGGTCTCCGACGACGAGTTCATCATCGGACCGGTCCCGGAGGCGGACGGCGTCTACGTCGCCGCCGGCTGGGGCAGGTCGCTCTGTACGTTCGCGCCGTGGATCGGGCTCGTGCTGGCGCAGTTGGCGATTGATCGAGACACTAGCTACGACATCGCCAGATTCTCGCCGGCGCGATTCGCCTAGGAAGGCCGCGCCTGGGGCGCGCCCGTTGCTGTTGCAATTTTGCAGTTGCTTTTTGCCAGTCATTCGCTGTCATTGACCAGCGAGTTCGCCCTAAAGTTGTACATCCAGATAGACACAGACTCTAAGGCGGAATCTGGTGCAGTCATTACCGACCGCGAGCAGCAAGTGACGGATAGTCAGACTGCAGCGGCCGCGCTGATCGAGCCCCTGCATCCGACGACTACGTGGCCAGTGAAGATCGGCGTGATCCCGCCGCTCGCCGACCGGCTCACGATGAGGTCAGAGTCCGCGCCGGATCTGGCCGCGGGGTTCAGCCGGAATACCGCAATCGCGCTGGTGCCGCGCGGCCGAGGCCAAGAGGCTACTGACGGCTGGAGGCAGTGCTGCGGCAAGACCCAGGTCGCCGCCGCGTTCGCTGAAACACAATGGCGGGCGCGTTCGGTGGACCTGCTGCTCTGGATCGATGCCAGCAGCGCGGCCGGCGTCATTTCCGGGTTTGCCGAGGCAGCCGCGCGGATAACGGGCGCGGGGGTGAGCGGGGATGCCACCTCCGCGGCGGCGGGCCTGGTCGCCTGGCTCCTGCAGGCAAGTCAAAGATGGCTCGTCGTCTTTGATGACCTGGCCGACGGCAGCGTGCTGACCGGACTTTGGCCGACCGGCTCCACTGGCCGGGTACTGGTTACTTCTTCCATCCCTGGCGCGGTGGAGCGCCTGCCAGGTATTGCGGTGGCCGAGATCGGCCCGTTCAGTGCGCGTGAGGCGATGAGCTACCTCGTCGGCCGGCTGTCGGCCGACCCCGATCAGCGCCGCGGTGCGATGGACCTGATCGAGGACCTGGGCTGCGATCCGCTTGCTCTGGCCCAGGCCACCGCGGCTATCAGCAGTTCCTGGCTGACCTGCTCTGACTATCGCGAGAGATTTATTGCTCGGTCGGAGCTGATCGGGCAGCGCAACCGCACCCAGCTCCGGCCAGCCCGGGTGACGTGGACGCTGTCTCTTGACAGCGCGGACTACCTGCGTCCGGGCGGCTCCGCCCAGACCTGCCTGGTCTTCGTTGCCTTGCTGGGCGGGCGCGGCGTGCCGGTCCCGGTCTTCACCACGGCCGCCGGCAACGGCTATATCGCAGGCACCGGTCAGGACTCGGTCGCATCCCAGCGCACCACGAACGCCCTGCGCGCGCTTGAGCAGGTAGGCCTGGTCAGCGTTGATCACGCTGCGGTGCCGCCGTCTGTCTGGCTGAACAAAATCATGCAGCAGGCAGTGTTGGCCGCCACTCCGGCAGAGATGTTCGAGCCGGCAGTTACCGCCGCGGCCGCTGCGTTGCTTGACCAATGGTCCGGCCCGCGGGCACTGCCTCGATCTGGTCCGGCGCTCCGGGCGGCCGCCGAGTCGCTGCAACGCGCGGCCGGCCGGCTGCTGTGGTCTGCGGGATGCCACCCGCTTATCTTCCGCATCGGCCGCAGCCTGGACGAAGAAGGCTTGACTGGTCCGGCCGTGGAGTTCTGGAGCGAGGTCGCCGGGATCAGCGACAGCATTCTCGGACCGGACCACCGCGACTCCTGGGAGCTAACCGGGCTGCTGGCGGCCGCATACATGACTGCCGGCCGGCGGGCGGAGGCAATTACGTGGTACCGGCAGTTGGTGGCCGGCTGGGCCAGCAGGTTTGGCGCGGACAGCCCGCGCACCCTGACCGCCAGGGTCAGGCTCGGGGGCGTGCTGACCGCGGCCGGGCTGGTAGATGACGCGATCAACATGCTGAAGGACGCCCGGACCGAATGCGAACGCGCCCTGGGGCCCGATCACTGGCTGGCTCAGGATGCCCGGGAGGAACTTGCGTCCGCCTACCGCGCGGCGGACCAGACCGCCGCCGCCATCCGCATCTACCGGCGGAGCCTGAGCGAGCGCGAGCGTACAGCCGGTGCGCAGGATCCCCGCACGATTGCCATCCGCCAGCGGCTAGCCGAGGCATATCTCGCCGACGGCAAGGCGAGGGACGCGATGACGCAATACAAGCGCGCCGTCACCGACTGCGAACGCAGCCTGGGCCCAGCTGACCCCGACACGATCCGCGCGCAGTCCTTGCTCGCACGGGCCTATCACCAGGCCGGCCGAATGGCGTCCGCCGTTCAGATCTATGAGCAGGTACGCGCGGGCACCGAACGCTCGCTCGGGCCCAGCCACCGGGACACACTGGCCGCCGGAAACAGCCTCGCGGGCGCGTACTACGCTGTCGGACGGCTGACCGACGCGGCCAACATGTACCGGGACGTAGTGCAGCGAGCCGACGAGGCGCTGCCGGCGTCGGACCCACTGCTGAAGTCGGCTCGGGACGGCCTGGCGGCCATCACCGGAGAGTAAAAGTCAGGGAATTCGCTATTCATCAGGGCCGACGATGAAGGGCACCATTATCCCCTTACCCTGCGTGCCTTTTCGGCTACGCGACCGAACGTTGGCGGTGAAGATAAGGCGGTCAAAATAGCCAGGCTTGAAGCCACTTCAGCGAGACAGCGCTGGACATCAGCGGCGGGGTTCCCAGGCTCCGACGTCGGCGATTCCTCGTGCGACCGGGGAAACCTCGGCGAGCAGGAAGCGCTGCCGAGGTCGCCCTCGGTGTGCGTCATTACTGCTCAGTCAGTACCCGATCTAACATGCCGAGGAGCCTCCCTTGGGGCGCTCTCTCGGGGGATCTGGAAGAACGCAGAGCGCAGGATGAAGCGGGCCACAAGCATCAACACCAGGCCTACGGCGACGATGCCGAGGAGCGCCCAGTTCTGTGACGCCGGCTCGGTCTGGACCGACTTGTAGATGATCCAGACAAGGAATCCCGCCGCGGCGAGCGGGAGTACACCGAGGATCAGGAAGTCCCAGGCATTGGCCATGACGCGGCGCCGGTAGTACGTGACCGTGGCTAGCGGGGTTAGGACGTAGAACGCGGCGAACAGCAGGCCTGACACGTCCACGACTGCGTCGAATGCGCTCTGCACCGATGAAGTCAGCAGGTAGACCCAGACGAGCCCGAGCACGACCGCGCCGGTCAGGAGGCTGGCGGCCACCGGGGTGGAGAAGCGGCGGTTGACGTTACTCAGGAACGAGGGCAGGACTCGGTGCGTCGCCATGCCGTACACGATTCGCGCGGTCAGCACGATGGTGGTACCCATGAGCGCGATCACTGACAGGGCCAGGGACAGCGCCATCACCTTAGCCCAGGTGCTGCCGCCCAGCGCCTGGGCGACGTAGACGAGCCCGGTGGACGAGTTCGCCTGCAGCTTCGCTGGCGACACGACTCCCGACAGGCCGAGATACACCACGCCGTAGATGACGGTGAGTATAAGGACCGCGTAGATGGCAGCCCTGCCGGGATTGACCCGCCTGTGCTTGACTTCCTCGTTGACGTAGAGGGTGCCTTCCCAGCCGCTGTAAATGAACACGGAAATGAGCAGCCCCGATGCGAGGCTGCCTTTGCCGCCGATCCCGGACAGGCTGAACCACTGTCTGGTGATGGGGAAGGTGCCGGCGTGGTGGTGCAGGACCGCCACCAGCCCCCAGATCGCTATGCCGACCAGGATGGTGTATTCGATGAGTGCCATGCTGACCTGGGTCCGCGCGGTGATCCGGATGCCCACGACGGCGATGGTCAGCATCACGAGTAGGATCGCGGTACCGATGCCGAGGTATGTCCAGGTACTGCCGGAGCTGTTGAAGATCGCGGTGACCGACGGTCCCAGAATCTCTGCGCCGCCGACCCCGCCGATGACGTAAGCCATGATCATCAGCCAGCCGGTTATGAAGCCGAGATATGGGTTGATGGCGCGGCCGACCCACTCGAACGACGCGCCGCAATTCGCCTGCCACAAGTTAAGCCGGTGGTATGAATAAGCGATGATGAGCATCGGAATCGCGGTCAGGAGCAGGATTGGCAAGGTCGCATAAGCGGTGGCTGCGACCAAAGCGGCCAGGCTTATGGCAAGCGTGGCCGCAGGTGCCGACGAGGCCATGCCGATAACCGTGTCCTGTGCCACGTTGATGGCGTTGGGCTCGAGCCGGGTCGGAATCAGGGCGGCCTCGACGGTAGTAAGTGATCGATCCGTCATCTATTCTCCTTATCCGTACTGACCCGTCAGCGCTGACTAGTCGCAGGCAGCGGAAGACGCCGCATATGGCTGCCCAGGCGCCGCCACCGAGCGCCCGAGGGCGAGCACCGGCAGCCTTCCACGACCGGCGATGGATGGCCAGTAGTCTCTGGCACTCGCCGGGCGACGACCCCGGCATTCATGACTGCTCGCATTTCAGGCCATAGCATGGCCGAGACGAGAGGCAAAGGCAACGCCTTCGGTTCACAAAGGGTAGATTTTATTTTCACGGCCGCCGAGGCGTTGAGGGGAGCCACCCGTGGTATCGCACCACGCAAGCCAGGACACCAGTAGCGACGGAATGGCCGACGGCAAAGTTCCGACCCGTCACCCGCTCGATCCCCTGGACGCCAGTGAGATCGCGCGTGCGGTGCAGATTCTGCGGCAGCAGCGGCTCGTGCCTCCGGATGCACGGTTCGTCTCGGTGACGTTGCAAGAGCCGCCGAAGGATCAGGTGGCGTTCCCGGCGTCTGAGGGACGGGACTCGGCCGGCGAGGTGTCGCGAGAGGCACACATCATCCTGCGTGACCCGCGGCAGCACGCGACTTGCGAGGCGGTGGTATCCCTCACGGCCTGCTCAGTTTTGTCGTGGCGGACCATTCCCGGTGCGCAGGCACCGTTCGTGCCGGGAGAAATTGCCGATTGCGCGGTAGTGACGATGGCCGACCCACGGATTCTGGCCGCGCTAGAGCGGCGCGGCATCGATCCCGGCCGGGTGCGCGTGGAGCCATGGGGGGTCGGCGCCTTCTCGAGCCCCGAAGAGGCCGGCCGTCGGCTGGCTTGGACGTTGCTGTTTTACCGCGACCAGGCCGACGACAATCCGTACGCCAAGCCTATCCACGGCC
>JASHUE010000424.1:0-2713 GCA_030040195.1 Streptosporangiaceae bacterium
GAGGAACTCGATCCCGGCCTGTTCGGCTCGGCTGCGCAATCCCCGCAGATGCGCGATCTGCGGGTGCAGCAGTTCGTCGAGCTCCTGCGCAGCGCAATCGGGACCAGGCCATGACCGGCGTGCCGATGGACGTGCGCAGTGCCCGGATCCCGATGCGCGACGGCATTGAGCTCGCCGCGACGCTCTATCTCCCGGCAGTACCCGCCGCCGGGGCGCAGGGCCGCGCGAGCAACGACGCCGATCCAGTGCCGGCGCTGCTTGAGTACCTCCCGTACCGCAAGGACGACGCGATGCTCGTCCGGGATTACGAGCTGTACAGCTACATGACCGGGCACGGCTATGCCGGCGCCCGGGTGGACATCCGCGGCACCGGTGCCAGCGATGGCGAGTTGCCCGACGGTGAGTACAGCGAGCAGGAGCAGCGCGATGCGGAGGACGTCATCGCCTGGCTGGCCGCTCAGCCGTGGTGTTCAGGCGCGGTCGGGATGTGGGGCATCTCCTGGGGTGGCTTCAACGCGATCCAGGTCGCGCTGCGGCGCCCGGCCGCGCTCAAGGCGATCATCGCGGTCGACGCCTCCGATGACCTCTTCCACGACGACGTGCACTACATCGACGGGCTGCTGCACCTTGACGAATACGCGCTGATGATCGACCAGCTGAACGCGCTGCCGCCCGCGCCCGGCTTCCCGCTGGACGAGGAAACTCTCGCCCGGCGGTTCGACAGCCTGCCGTGGCTGCTGACATGGCTGGGCCAGCAGCAAGACGGCATCTACTGGCGGCGCGGATCGCTGCGGCCGGACTACGGCAGGCTCACGATCCCGGCGTTCCTGATCGGCGGCTGGTATGACGGCTACCGCGACTCGGTACCTCGCATGTTCGCCCAGGTCCCCGCGCCCGTGAAGATCCTGATCGGCCCGTGGAACCACTCGTTCCCCCACAATGCCGTTCCCGGGCCTGCCATCGAATGGCGGGAAGACGCGGTCAGGTGGTGGGATCACTGGCTGAAGGGCGCCGAGAACGGGATCATGTCAGATCCGCCGGTTACCGTGTACGTGAGGGACTGGTACCGGCCGGACCTCGGACTGACGGAGATACCAGGCCGCTGGCGGACTGAGACCGCGTTCCCGCCGGAGCGGACCGTCTATCAGGTCTGGCACTGCGGCCCCGAGCGCAACCTGCTGCCTGAGGCCCCGCCTGACGGTTCGGTCGCCCTGCGTTACGTGCCGTCAGCCGGGGTGGAGGCCGGCCACTGGTGGGGCGAGCTGACCCCGGACCAGCGCGGCGCGGACGCATTCAGCCTGGTGTTTGACACCCCGCCACTGGCGGCCGACCTCGAAATCCTCGGCTTCCCGGTCGTGGAGATCAGTGGCCGCGCGGACGTAGACCCGCTGCACTGGTTCGCGCGGCTCTGCGACGTGGCACCAGACGGAACCGTCACGCTGGTGACGGGGGCCGGGCGAGCCGGGCGGGCCGATCCGCTCCGGGCCCGCCACTGCGTTCCCGGCGGCGCGGCAGCAGCAGCTACCATCGGCTCGGCCCCAGAACCGGCCACCACGCGCGAGCCAGGCTGCCTGCCGCTGGAGCTGCATGTCACCTCGTGGGTTTTTCCGCGCGGCCACCGGATCCGGCTGTCGGTGTCCAACGCGATGTGGCCGATGATCTGGCCGACGCCGCACCCCGGCACGGCTACCGTGCGGCTCGGGCCGACCGGGACCCGGCTGGTTCTGCCGGTGATCCCGCCGGGGCAACGGCCGGAGCCGGCCTTCGGCCCGCCCGCCGTCTGCGAGCAGCCGACCGGTATCAGCCATCGGGGCGAGATGCTTCCGGTGCGCTGGACCCTGCAGCGCGACGACGCCGGGACGGCCGCGATCTCGTGGCGGGGTAGCACGACCACCCAGTTCGGCTGGGGACGGATGACCGACGAGGAGTACCTCCGCTACGAGGTGAACGACGACCACCCGGCGAGCGCTTCCGCGCACGGCGAAGCCCGCACCGAGATCCACCTGGACGGCCGGTTGCTCATCGTCACCTCCGTCCTCGATCTCGAAGGGAACGAGGAGTCCCTCCACTACCGCTTCCGCCGCGAGTTGCGGGAGCACGGGGTGCTCATTCGCGAGCGCAGCTGGGTACGCCGTTACCCGCGCGACGGGCACTGACGCCGGGCTGAGGATGCCTCGCGACTGAAATGACGTAACGCGGGACCGGCTGATCAGTCGCTCGCTGCCCGCTCAGGCCGTCTTGTCCAACCCGATCTGCTTGCCGGCCGACCGGAGCCGGGCCAGAGTGGCGGCAAACTGGCGCAGCGTGCGTTCGGGGACGGCACCGCCAAGCCAGCGCTGAAGTTCCTCGTCGAACGCGCGGCCGGCGTCGGCAAGCACTCCTCGGCCTTCGGCCGTGAGCTCCACGAGCGACGAGCGCCGGTCATCGGGGTTCGGCAGGCGCCGGCAGTAACCCCTGGCCTCAATCCGGTCCACCAGCTTGCTGGTGCCACCCGTGGTGATCCCGAGCTGGGCGGCAATGTCGTAGACCCGGCAGCCCGGTGTGCGCTCCATGACCGACATCGGCTCGAACTGCGTCAACGGCAGGTCGAAGTCGGCCTTGAGCCTCGCGTCCGCCGCGTTCCAGATCTCGATCTCAAAGCGAACGAGGTCGTCGAACAGCTGCCTCAACTCGGGCACTTCGCGCCATCCCTGATCGTGCGCCGCACGCTGGC
>JASHUE010000425.1:0-3078 GCA_030040195.1 Streptosporangiaceae bacterium
GGTCCGACGAAGCTCGGGTTCGCCACGATGAGGTCCGGCGGGTCCGCTGCACATCTCTCATCCAGCCACGCCAGTAGCAGCCGGCTGAAGAGCATCGACCAGTCCCGCTCGCCCCGGTACTTATACCGACTGATTGCCCGGCGCAGCGGCCCCGACTGGTAAGCGATTGCGTGGATTCGGCCGATCCTGCGCCGGGGACTGCGGCACAACTCGTTCGCGCACCGGCCGTCGTCACGGATTCGCTGGTCGCACACCTGGCAGGCGCTTGCGTTCGGCCGTTCAAGCCGGGGTCGGGCACACACCATGCACTGCGCGGCCGACCCAGTCCGGAACTGGTCGCAGGAGTGGCAGGCCGGAAACGTCACGGGCAACTCGCATGTCATCGTGCCCACGACGTTAGGGCCCGGCACCGACAGCTCGGCCACGGTGTTGCCGTGCTCCCTGCGTCATCAGCTATTCCGGACGCGGATCGTCCTGATTTGCTTCTACCATGCGTGATCGAGGCGGATGGCCGACATTGGAAAGAGATCCGGTGAGCGAGTACACGATCAAGCCGCTCGATAACGAGACGTGGGAGGCTTTTGCCCGACTTCTCGACAAGCACAAGGGAGCGGGTTTCGGGGCTGGCTGCTGGTGCACGTGGTTCCATCCGCGGGCGGAAACTGACAACAAGGACGAGACCGGGCGGGCCTGCAAGGAGCGGCTGGTCCGCGAGGGGAAGGCTCACGCGGCCGTCGTTTTCGACGGCGACGCCGCGGTGGCCTGGTGTCAGTTCGGGTCACCGGCCGAACTTCCGGGTATTCATCACAGGAAAGAGTACGAAGCTGGCCTCGTCTCCTTGCCCGACTATCGGCTCACTTGCATCTTCGTGGACCGGAATTACCGGCGCGAAGGGCTGGCTCGGGTCGCGGTCGATGGAGCCCTGGACCTGATCGCCAGGGCAGGCGGTGGAGTCGTGGAGGCCTATCCGCACGACACTGCGGGCAAAAAGATGTCGTCCACATTCCTGTACAACGCCACGCGCAGCATGTACGAGAAGGCTGGCTTCGACTATGAGCGCCCCAAGGGCAAGAGCAACTGCGTGATGCGCAAGGTCGTGCCCGCTGCGTAGCGGCCGTTTCTGATGGCGTGGGGCTGGTGCCTGGCGTCGCAGGCCGCAGGGTCTTTGCCCCGCCCTTCATGCGCACCGAGCTTCCCGGATCGGCTCGGCCTGCACGACCACGAGGGCTGGCCGGAGTCCAGCTCCGAGCCATCGGACCACGCACCGTTGACGCCGCCGCCCGTCTCACGGGAACGCTGGCGGGGCGGAGCTGAGCCTTCCGATCACTCAGCGGCCGGACGCGCGCACCGGCCGGCCAGGTAGGGAGTCGTCGACGATGCGGGCATCCCGGACGACGAACGCGCCGTTTACCAGGACGTGCACGATTCCCGTCGAGGGACGAGTGCTCGCCGCGTAGGTGGCCTGATCGCTGACACTGCCTGGCTCGAAGACCACGATGTCGGCGTCGCTGCCGGGCCGCAGCCGTCCCTTGCGCGACATGGCGGGGACCCGATCCTGAAGCAGCCGCGCTGGAAGGAGGCTGCACCGGCGCAGTGTCTCGGTAAGGCCGAGCGGCCCGTCTGGGCCGGCGAGGATGCGCAAAGCACGGCAGAACGTCCCCGCCGTCCGCGGATGGGTGACGGCGTCCGGGCGCAGGGGCCAGGCTGCGGGCTCGGGTTCAGGGCCAGTCCAGGTCAGCGGCATCGCGTCGCTGGCGATCATCGCGCCGGGGAACTCCAGCGATCGCATCAGCAGACGGCGATCAGCAGGATCATCCTCGTCGAGCAACCTGATGATGACCAGCCCTCCGGGATCGATCGCGCGCAGCTCACGCAAGCGGTCCTCACTGGCGATCCGCTCGCCAGTCGGCGCATACGTCAGCGAGGACGGGGTCAGCCCGCGCTCACGCAGGCGCTCGGGCGCCAGGAACGCCGCCCCGATGCCGGTCATGCCTGACCCGTACGGATAGGCCTCGGTCGACACGCGCGAACCCGCTGCCTGCGCGCGCCCGACCAACTCAAGCACGCGATCCACGTAACGCTGGGACGTGCTGTTCAGGTGGCAGTAGTGCATCTGCGCGCCAGTCTCGGCCGCGGCCCTCACGATCTCCTCGGCACCGTCGATGGCCGCGCCGGGCACCATCTCGATCATGTCGCGGGCGTGCGTAAAGGTCGCCGCGCCGGCCTCCGCGGCCAGCCGGGCGACTTGAATGTACTCGGCCGGCTCGCTGCCGGGCGCGTACCCGACCAGCACTCCGATGCCGATAGCGCCGTCGGAGAGATCGGCGGACAGGCGATCGAGCATGGCCCTGATCTGCGCCGGCGCCGCGGGCTGCTGCCAGGCTGGGCTGGCGATATTTGCAAGGAACGTGGTGAGCCTGCCGTCAAGCTGCACGCTGGCGACGGCCTCCATCCGGGCCAGGGCCCAGGAGGTGGCGAAGCCGTAGTTGACCGGCCGACCCTGCGCACCGGCCTGCTTGTAAGCCTCGTTCACCGGGGTGACGCCGGCCTCCAGCTCAAGCGCGGTGGTGACGCCGTCCAGAGCCTGCAGGCGGAGGCCGGGGATGCTGTTGACGTGGCTGTGCAGGTCGATGAATCCGGCCGTCACGACGTGGCCCGCAACATCGAGGTCTACAGGCGCCGGGCCGAGCCCGTTCGCAATATCGACGACCAGCCCACCGGCAACTGCGACATCGGCGATCTCGTCTCGTCCCGACTCCGGATCGATGACCCGCCCACCGCGCAGCACAAGATCCGGTTCAGTCACTCCGGCGTGCCAGTCCCAGAGCCCGGGTGACCACCCTCATACTCCGCATTGATCGAGTCTGCCACAGCCTCGGCCAACGTCCGATATTGCTCCCAGGTCAGTTCGCCCCGGTCATATGACGCGGTCAAATCGTCGATGCTTCCTGGGACGTAAGGGGGCGGGTCCCACTGAGATGCGCGTTCAGCAACGGTCCGAGGAGCCGGGGGCGTTGACCTTGGCCAGGTCCGTTGACGAAATCTCTGAGCAACTTCATCCAGGCTCAGCGTTCCGGA
>JASHUE010000426.1:0-4509 GCA_030040195.1 Streptosporangiaceae bacterium
CCTGGCCGCCTGCCCCGGGCGCGGTGCTGGGCGTGTCTGGCCGGCATGACCAAACCTCCTTACCCGTGTGCATAGCCTGAATCAGGCGCACTGCCTCGCCGCGGCGCTACCCGCAGGCCCCATGACGATACGACGGGGTACCGACGAGCCGGGCCAGCCGAACGGCTAGCGAAGGCATATCTGCCGCAACCGGGGAGAGCTGGGCGTCAGAAAACGGCGTTCAGCAGCAGCGAGCGCCGTGCCAGCCTCAAGAACAGTGCCAGCTTCAAGAACAGTGCCAGCTTCAAGAACGGTGCCAGCTGCAAAAACGGTGCCAGCTGCAAAAACAGTGCCGGCTTCGAGAAGAGGTGTGACAGTGCTCGCTTCGCTGGTACTCGCCGGGCTCATTGCCGCGCCGGCCGGTACGTTCGGGCTACTCGTGAAGGGTCCTGGACCGGCGCGGCTAACCGGCACATGGCCGGCGATAAGGCGGTTCGCCACCGCCATCGTCGGGACCGTGGTGCTTGGCGGGCTCGTCGTCGGGGCGCTGCTGCTGCTCGGCGTGACCGAGCACAACTCGATCGTCGCGGCGGCCTGCCTCACCGTCGTGAGCCTGGCCTGGTTGCCGGTCACCCGGCGGTGGAACGCCCGCGGCCACCTGTGCAGGTAGACGACGATCTTCCTGTTCGTCGTCTACCTGGCGTTCGTGCTGGACTGGACGTTTGCCAGCAATCTCGGTATCGCCGGCACGCTGGGCGGGTTGCTGCTATGGCTGCTGGAGGTGCTCGCGGCGTTCCTGGCGTGCGCATACCTCTGGGAGATTTGCGACGCGCTCGGCTCAGAACGGTGGCGACGCCGGATAGGCACGGGAGCGGTCGCGAGCGTACCCGACAGCGAACTGCCCTTCGTCAGCCTGCACGTGCCCGCCCACAACGAGCCGCCGGACATGGTCTTGGACACCCTGCGGTCCCTGCTCAGGCTGGACTACCCGCGCTACGAAGTGATCGTCATCGATGACAACACCGACGACGAGAAGCTCTGGCTCCCGGTGCGGGACTGGTGCGCCAGGCACGGCGCCAAATTCGCGCATCTGGAGGACTGGCCCGGCTACAAGTCCGGAGCGCTGAACTATGCGCTGCGCGAGATGACCGATGAGCGAGCCGAGATCATCGGCGTGGTGGATTCCGACTACCAGCTCGAGCCCGGATTCCTGCGCCGCTGCGCCCCGCTGTTTGCCGACAGCTGGGTGGGCTTCACCCAGGCGCCGCAGGACTACCGGGGCTGGGAATGGTCCAGGTACTACCGGCGACTGTTTTACTCCTACAGCTACTTCTTTGCGGTATCCCAGCCGTCGCGCAACGAGCGGGACGGCGCGATATTTGCCGGGACGATGGGACTGATCAGGCGGGTTGCCCTCGAGCAACTCGGCGGCTGGAACGAGTGGTGCATCACCGAAGACGCCGAGCTTTCGCTGCGGCTGCTGCGCGCGGGCTGGTCGGGACTGCACGTCGACCAGTCCTGGGGCAAGGGCATCATGCCGCTGACCTTCGAGGCGCTCAAGGGCCAGCGCTACCGCTGGTGCTTCGGCGGCATTCAGATCTTGCGCATGCACTGGCGGTCGATGCTGCCCGGCCGTGAGACCAAGGAGAACCGGCTGAGCACCGGGCAGCGCTGGGCTTACCTGTCGGGTGCGCTGCAGTGGTACGGCGACCTGCTTGGGCTGCTGTTCCTGGTGTTCCTGCTAGCCGGCGCGATCAACCTCGCGACCGGCGGCGGCGAGTTGTTCCGCAAGCTCACGGCGTTCCTGGTCGCCACCGTGCCGGTGCTCGTGCTGCTCGGCCTGGTCCGCGCGGTCGCGCTGCTGCGCCGCGGCACCGGCGCGTCCTGGCGCGATGCGCTTGGCGCATTCCTGATCTGGCAGTCAACATCACTGGTCGTGGCCAGGGCATCGGTGCTCGCGCTGTTTGCCAAGAAGGCAGCGTTCCTGCGCACGCCCAAGACAAGCGAGCGGCAACGGTGGTGGGAGGCGTTGCGCGCGAATTGGGCCGAGTCCACCCTGGCCCTGCTCGGGATCCTGGGCATCGCGGCCGCGCTGACCCGGCCCACCGAGCTGGCCGGCCCGCTGCTGGCCGGCCTGCTGCTCTTCCCGACGGTCGGCATGGCCGCGGCCCCGGTCAACAGCTGGGCCGCTCAGCGCGCAGCGCTGCCGCCGGAGCTGCGTGAGCGGCGGACCACTGAGTGGAGGCGTTCCACGCACCGGACCACGCTCGTCCGCACGGCCGCCGCCGGCGGAGTCCTGGCCGTCGTCGGGGTCGTGGCCGGTGCCGTCGTCCTGCTGCTGGCGCCCAGCCCGCACAACGTGCAGACGCCGGCGCTGGTGGAGCCGGCCGCGGCGCAGCACAATTCCTCGCCCAGCCCGAGCCCGTCGCCCCGCCACAGCGTCAGCCCGAGTGTCTCGCCGACTCTCACGCCAACGAGCCCAACCCCGACGCCTACGCCATCGCCCTCGACGCCTACGCCGACTCCGACGCCAGCATCGCCGACTCCCACTCCTGCGTCTTCGTCGAGCGGAACCTCGTCGTCGCCCTAGTCAGCCTGACTGGTTCGCGATCAGCTTCTCGATCCGATCGAGCCGGTCGGTCAGGTCCTCGGTCGTCACCACGTCGGCCAGCGTCAGCCGGATGCCCGCCAGCTCTCTGGCGAGAAACTCGGTGTCCTGCTGGATCCTGGCCGCGACCTCGCGGTCGCGCTCGACGGTCGCCCGGTCACGGTCGTCCTGGCGGTTCTGGGCGAGCAGGATCAGCGGAGCGGCATATGCCGCCTGCAGCGAAAACGCCAGGTTTAGCAAGATAAATGGATATGGATCCCAATGATGGAGGAATCCGAGAGTGTTAAGAGCGATCCAGCCTGCCACGATCACCGTCTGCGCGGCCAGGAAGCGGCCGGTGCCCATGAACCTGGCGATGCCCTCCGACATGCGACCGAACGCGTCCGCGTCGTACCTGGCCCCGACAAGAGGAGTTCCGCGGGGGACGGCGAGCTCTGACTGCTCGCCGTCGCGGCGCATTGCCGACAGGACTCTCATGGCACTCGCCTCCGCCAGTCGGCTCCCAGAAGCCGGTCCAGGACATCATCTACGGTGACCGCGCCGACCAAGCGACCGGCGTCGTCGCAGACCGCGATGCTGATCAAGTTGTAGGCGGCCATCCGGGTCGCCACCGCCTGCTCCGGCAACTCCGGCCGGATGAAACTGTTCTCCTCGATGCACTGGCCAACCAGAACCGACGGAGCCTCTCGCAGCAAGCGCTGAAAGCCGACCGAGCCCAGGAACCGGCCAGTGGGAGTGATGGCCGGGGGCTCGCACACGTAGACCTGCGCCGCCTCGGTGACGCCGTTGGTCGGCAGCCGGATCCGTGCCAAGACCTCGGCCACGCTCAGGTCAGGCGTGACGATCAGCGGTTGCGAGGTCATGAGGCCGCCTGCCGTCGCGGCGGAGTAAGTCAGCAGCCGCCGGAGGTCCGCGGCCCGGCCCGGCTGCATGTCCGAGAGCAGCTGGTCACGCTGCCCGGCCGGCATCTCGGCGAGGAGGTCGGCGGCGTCGTCGGGCTCCATCTCCTCGATGATGTCGGCGATGCGGTCAGGGCCGAGCCCGGCCAGGAACCCGATCTGGTCCTCCTCCGGCATCTCCTGCAACACGTCGGCGAGTTCCTCGTCCTGCAGCGCATCGGCGAGCTGGCGACGCCTAGCCGGCGGCATCACCTCGACCGCCCCGGCCAGATCCGTGGGGTGCATGTCCCGCAGGCTGACGATCTGCTCGTCGCCGCCACCGGCGTCGAACAGGTCCCGGTACTTGTCCCATGGCACGATCGTCGCGGGCTGCCTGAGCAGGCCACGCCGCTGCCCCACGGCCAGCACGGAGACCTCCCAGCCGCGCCCGCTGGCCGACGGCGTGATCCCGATATCGAGGATCACTCCGGCGCCCGCCGGTTTGTCATACAACTGCGATGCCAGCAATTCGCCGGTGCGCTGGCGGAAGTGACCGAGGTCGACGCTACTGCCGTCCAGCGAGATCCCGTCCACGCTCATTTCAGCGATCCGGCCCAGGCTGACGAAGATCTGCCGACGCTGGACCGCGACCACGAACCCGAGCGCACGCGGCGGGTCGGACCCAGCTGCCTGCAGGATCACGACGTCGTTGATGCGGCCGATCACCATGCCCTCGGCGTCGAGCAGTCGGCGTCCGGTCAGCCTGGAGGTGAATACGGGCTCAGCGGTCACGGCGAACCTGCTTGTGCTCGCTCCGAGGCCGACGCCGGCCCCGCGGCTCAAGCTTCGTGGCGGTCACGCTTCGTTCCCGCTAAATCGCATCGCCGGCCCCTTCCCGCCCGGCCTCAGGATATTCGCGACTTACGGGTCGCGTCAGCCGCCGATGTTTGAGGTCCCCAGTGCCGAACAGCCAGGACTGCCTTCAGCGCTCCGTGCAGCTGCGCCGCGAGGCGCGCGGGCTCAGACCAGGCCCGGCGTAGGCTG
>JASHUE010000427.1:0-8678 GCA_030040195.1 Streptosporangiaceae bacterium
CGGAATCAGCCGCAGCCCCGCGATCAGCGAGAACGCGGCGACCGGCACGTTGACGAAAAAGACAGTCCGCCAGCTCCAGCCGAACACGTCGGCTTCGGTCAGGACGCCCCCAAGCACAAGGCCGATCGCCGAGGCGAACCCGAGCATCGCACCGTACGCGGCGAAGGCCTGGCCGCGTTCCTTGGTCGTCGTGAAGATCACCCGGAAGGTCGCGAGCACCTGCGGCGCCATCGCGGCGGCGGCCGCGCCCTGGACGGCCCTCGCCGCGATCAGCTCCACCGCGGATGCGGACAGGCCGGCCCACATGCTCGCGGCGCCGAACAGCCCGACTCCGAACAGGAACACTCGCTTGCGGCCGAACCGGTCGCCGAGGTTGCCCGCCACGATCAGAGCCGCAGCGAAGGCCAGCATGTAAGCGGACACGACCCATTCGAGCTGAGTGGGACTGGCGTGCAGGCTCCGCCTGATCGTCGGCAAGGCCACGTTCACGATCGTCACATCGATCATGTCCATCAGCGCGCCGGTGATCAGCACGGCCGCCGCGAGCCGGCGGCCTGGTCCGCGGCCCGCCGCACGGCCCGACCCACTCACGTTCTCGCCCTGGCCGCTCTTCGCGGCCGGATTGGTCTCCATCGTCGAGTCTCCCTCGGCAATCGAACCCCGTTCGCTTCTCGAACATCGTTTCTCGAACATCGTTCTAGCATGGACTCGCGTTCGAGTCAATACGGCGTTCGTTATTAGTACGCTGTTCCAGTAACCGGCGCCAGGAAGGAACATGTCGGTGGACAAGGCCAGCGAACAGCCCCACGAGATACCGCAGCCGCCCTGGCAGCGGCTGCCCGATCGGTCCGCCAAACGCCGGCGTGACCCGATTAGCCGTGATGCGATCGTCGACACCGCGATCCGGCTGTTGGACGCCGAGGGCCTCGACGCGCTGAGCATGCGCCGGATCGCTGACGAACTCGGCACCGGCGCCGCCTCGCTGTACTGGCACGTCGGCAGCAAGGACGGCCTGCTGGACCTCGTCTTCGACAAGCTGATCGGCGAGGTAATGATCCCCGATCCTGAGCCCGGCCGGTGGCGCCAGCAGCTCAAGGAGGTGGCCCGCTCACAGCGCGAGGCGAGCCTGCGTCATCCCTACGTCGTCAGGATCTCGATCGGCCGGATCCCGATGGGACCCAACGCGCTGCGTTACTCCGAGCGGGTACTCGCGATCCTCGCGTCCGGCGGCCTGCCCCCGAGGCTCGCGGTCCAGGGCAGTCACCTGCTGATCTCGACCGTCAACGGTTTCACGCTGGACGAGACCGGTGTCGGCGACGACCCGACGGGCGCGGACACCGTGACCACCCAGGGCTCTAACGCGACGGTGCGCGCCTACCGGGGCGAGGACCAGGGCACGAGCATAGTTCGCGACTACATGGCCAAGCTCCCGCCCCAGGTTTTCCCTCATCTGGTCGCGATGGCTGATGAGTACAGTCGCGCGGACCCGGAAGAACGGTTCGAGCTGCTCATCGATATCTTCGTGGACGGCCTCGCTCGTCGCGCCGCAAGCCAGACGGGGGATGCCGAAGCCAGTCAATGAGGACCGAGCTGACCAAACGGAGGCAAACCGGTGCTGCAGACGTTCGACGAGCGAAACCGCGATCTCATGGTCAGCGTGGCCGGCAAACTCACCCACCGCGACGAGGCGGCGGTCAGCCCGTTTGACTCCGCCGTCCAGGGAGGTGACGCCGTCTGGGAAGGGCTGCGCCTCTACAACGGCAGGATCTTCAGGCTCGACGAGCACCTGGCCAGGCTCCGCCGCTCCGCCCAGGCCCTCGCATTCGAGCACGTGCCGTCCGACGAGGAGATCATCGCCGAGATCCGTCGCACCCTGGCCGCCAACGACATGACCGACAACGTGCACATCCGCCTCACGCTGACCCGCGGCGTGAAGATCACCAGCGGGATGGATCCGCGCCTGAACCAGTCAGGCCCGACGCTGATCGTCTTGCCTGAGCACAAGCCGCCGGTCTACGACCAGGGCGGGATCACGCTGATCACCGCCAGCGTCCGGCGCACTCCCCCGGACAGCCTCGACCCGAAGATCCATCACAACAATCTGACCACCTCGATCCTGGCCAAGATCGAGGCGAACATCGCCGGGGCCGACGACGCGGTCATGCTGGATCACCGGGGCTTCGTCGCCGAGACCAACGCCACCAACATCTTCCTGGTCGCCGACGGCGCACTCGGCACGCCGTCGTCGGCTGCCTGTCCCGAAGGCATCACCCGACAGGCAGTGCTCGACCTGGCCAGCGACGCGGGCATCGGCTGCACCGTCGGCGACTTCAGCCTCACCCAGCTCTACACCGCCGATGAGCTGTTCGTCACCGGCACGATGGGCGGCTTGACCCCCGTACTGGCGCTGGATGGCCGCACGATCGGCAACGGCCAGCCCGGCCCGATAACGGCGACGCTGACAAGGCTGTTCGCTGGCCTGACCGCGACCAGCGGGACTCCGGTCCGCTAAAGCCCTTTCAAGGCGGGAACGAAGTCGCCCCCGCGCTTGGGTCGCGCGCCCGTCGATGCCGCCCGCCGCGACCTTACCCGGCCGAGAGTGAGCCCAGATTGTCGACGCACCCGGCGGCGGCCAGCCCTTGCCGAAACACCTCGCCTGCTTCTTCGCCTGAGCCGATCACTGTGGTCTGCCCGTCGGGTTCGTAGAGAAGGTATCCGACCTGGCTCAAAGCGCCGACGCCGTGCTGGCGCAACATCATGTAGACGTCCCCAGTCGTCAGCCCGGCTCTGGCCAGCTCCCGATCCTGGAGCTTGCCGCCGGCGATGAGCACGCGGGGCGGGTGGTCAACGGCACGGGCGAACCGGCTGTTCCGCCGCGCAAAGGCAACAAGACGGTGCACGACAAGAAGGGCCACCAGTGCGACAGCAGCGGTGGCGAATGAGGTCGATGGCACCGTCGCAGTACGGCCGATGATCGTACCGATGGCGACTGCGACGGCGAAGTCAAACGCGCCGAGCTGCGCAAGCGTTCGCCGCTCCCCCACCCGTAGGCCGGCAACGGCTACCGCGAACAGCAGCAGGGCCTTGACCACCACCCAGCCGAGATCGCCTGCCCCGCCGAATAGTTCTTGCACCTGGGCCACCTCCTGTTTACTGCCGCGCGGCCATCCGCTACGCGCTGCTCCGTCGGATCAGGGTGCGTGTGGTAATGGAGCGCGCTCAGCGCGATGGACGAAGGCTGTTGTTGTAGACGCGCAACTGCATCGTGGCCAGGTCGAACAGCGGGGTCTTGATCCCGTGCTCGGCCCCGCGCCGGGACAGGTCGGCCAGGACCTCCTCGACCTCGGCCGCAACTTACCGTAGGCCCCCGCTGTCGGCCCCAGTCGGCCGAGACCCGCCTGACGCCAGTGATGTCGCATGGCCTGTGGGCGGCGGCAACGTTAGCCTTATGAGGAGTAGCCGCTACCGGTTGCCGTTGCGTGCCTGCGCCGGGGAGGATTGCCGCATGTCACTCGATCCCGCCACCACCGCGATCGTGCTCATCGAGTATCAAAACGAGTTCACCTCCAACGGCGGCGCATTGCACGGCGCCGTACAGGAGGTAATGGACAAGACCAACATGCTGGCCCACACTGCCGAGGTTGTCGATGCGGCGCGGGCCGCCGGGGCCACTATCATGCACGCGCCGATCACCTTCGCGCCCGGCTACAACGAGCTCAGCTCGCATCCTTACGGCATTCTCAAGGGAGTCGTGGACGGTAGCGCATTCGTCAAAGGCAGCTGGGGCGCCGCGATCGTCGACGAACTCGCCCCGCAGCCCGGCGACATTGTGATCGAGGGTAAGCGCGGGCTCGATACCTTCGCCAGCACCAACCTGGACTTCATCTTGCGCAGCAAGGGCATCAAGACCATCGTGCTCGGCGGCTTCCTGACCAACTGCTGCGTCGAGTCCACAATGCGCACCGGCTACGAGAACGGCTATCAGGTGATCACGCTGACGGACTGCACCGCGGCGACATCGGTGCCCGAGCACGAGAACGCGATCGCCTACGATTATCCGATGTTCTCCAAGCCCATGACCGCGGCCGAGGTGATCGCCGAGTTCAGCTAGGCCGGCACCAGGCTGGGGCATCCATACCGGCCTGGCCGGCCGAAGCCACGTGAGGAACCCGTAATCAGCCAGGTCAGTTCATTCACGCCACCAGTGAATTACGGGCCTCAGGACCCCAGCCCTCAAGCAAGCGGTAGCCAGCATGGAGCACTCTGTGCCCGTTGCCAGGTCCCGGCTCAGCCCGGTTCCCCGCGCAACTTGCGACGGGCGACGACGATGATGTCCACCAGCGCCACCGCTCCGAGAAAGGCAAGGATCGCTGCGAGGACATCCGGGTACCCCTTGATCACAAACACCGCACTAGCAACCCCGCATACAACCAGGCCAAAGCTGGCCAGGACCAAGCGGAGGGTCAGCGCGCTACGGGCAGGGGGCAAGCTGCCCCCAGCGGTCAGATCGTGATAGCCGGGGCGAGCACGGGCCTCGCGTTCCTCGGGTGTGTACTTTCTTGGCACGACTGTCACCCCCTTCGCTCACGCCCCCTTGATGGAGATCAAGTACCGATAGCCGCTTATCGGATGGTTCGAGGTAGTAACCAATGGTTCTGACCAGCCAACGGCTTGAGACCCCCGACGCATCTACGCTACGGCCCCGGGCTTGGTCGGCCCCGGCCCGTACCCGCACCGAACTCACGTCCCGGTGCGAGACCTGTGATCAGGGGCACGGTGATAATGAGCAGATGACCAAGCCCGAGGACGTGCCCACGGTTACCCTGCCCAGCGGCGCCCAGATGCCCATGGTCGGCTTCGGGACCTGGAAGCTGCGCGCGCGCCATGCCCGCGACGCGGTACTGGCCGCGCTCTCGGATGGCTACCGGCACATCGACACCGCCACCATGTACGGGAACGAGGATGAGGTCGGCGAGGCGATCCGCGCGAGCGGGATTGACCGCGGCGAACTGTTTGTCACTACCAAGATCCGGCCATCGGACGCGGGTCGCGAGGCGAGCGTGCTGCGCGCGTCTTTGCGCAAGCTCGGGCTCGACTACCTCGACCTGTGGCTGCAGCACTGGCCTTCACGGTCTGCCACCAACATCAGCATGTGGCGGGAACTGCTAGCACTGCAGGCCGCCGGGCACGTGCGCGACGTCGGCGTGAGCAACTACAGCATTGGCGAACTCGACGAGGTGATCGCGGCATCGGGCCGTGCACCCGCCGTGAATCAGGTGCACTGGAACCCGGCACGCTACGACCCCGCCGTGCTGGCCGCCCACGCCGAGCGCGGCATCGCCGTCGAAGGCTATAGCCCGCTCAGGGACACTCGGCTGGGCGACCCCGTGCTGACCGAGATAGCGGCCGCTCACGGAGTGAGCCCGGCCCAGGTGGTGCTGCGGTGGCACCTGGAACACGGCATCACGGTCATCCCCAAGTCCGCGCACCCCGACCGGATCGCGGCCAACATCGACGTGCTCGGATTCAGCCTGACGCCGGAGCAGATCGCCGCGATCGACGCGCTGTCCGGGCGCTAGTCACCCGCGATCGTCCGTCGCACACTGGCTGAATGGCCATGGCGAGGAACTTCCTCCCGTCGCGAGACGGGTTCGCCTTTGACAACACCTGGCCTGCGGCGCCCGGCCTCCCGGTCCGCACGCCGTTCGGCATCCTCGGCCTCGGGAACGCCGCCGCTGGCCTGTGCGGCGGCATGGTGTTCGCGGCGCTCGACTACTGGCATGCCGGCCTTGCCCCGCCCGCCGACAGGCCCGCGCCGGCCACGCCGCTCTACCGGTACGTGGTGCGGCGCCTGATCGACTCCTGGCACCTCCCGGCCGGCGTGGCTCGGTACTACCTGTGGATGAATCTGGCCGGCCCCGACTACCGCCCCCGGGTGCTTGGTCAGCGGGTGACGTTGCGGGGCCTGCGCTGGCGCACGATCGAGCGCCACTGGCCGCGGGTTCGCGCCAGCATCGATGCCGGCTGCCCGGCCGCGCTCGGCGTCGTCACGATGGCATCGAGCCAGCCGGGGATGCTCGGCCGTAATCATCAGGTGCTCGCCTACGGCTATGACGAGTCCGGCAGCGTGATCACCGTGCGGGTCTACGACCCTAACAGCGGTCCGTCCGACGACATCCGGATCCGATTCGACACGGCCGCGCCCACCAGCGCGACCGTGTTCGAGCACAACATCAGCATCCGCTGGCCGGTCCGCGGCTTCTTCCTGACCGCCTATTCGCCGGCGGCACCGCCGCCGGTGACGGCATCAGACGCGCCGGGCGGCCCGTCAGCCGCCTGAGCGGTGCCCTGGGCTACCGCCGCGCCAAGGCCGGCCACGAACCGCGCGGCCTCCGCCCGGCTCCTCAGCCGGACGAACGTCAGGTGCTGGTTCTCCGGATCGTGCTGGGCAGCGCCGTACCGCTCGACGTACTTATCGTGCTGAGTCCAGGCCCACCGCAGGATCGACTGCTCCGGATCCAGCATGAACAGGTTGCGCAACGGCTCGGTGTTCCCGTTCCAAAGCTCGGCCCGCGTTACCATCCGCCGCAGGGTCCTGGCGGTGAGCTGACGCATGATCCGGCGCCTGGGCAGATCCATCCAGATAACGGTGTCGGCCCGCTGCCAGACCAGATCGCGGACCGCGCTGTAGTTCCCGTCGACGACCCAGCCCTCGCAGGCGATGACCTCAGCAACCCTGGCCCGGAATACCTCGCGCTCCAGCGGCTGCCAGTTCGGCTGGTGGAAGACGGCATCGAGTTCCAGGTGCGGCACGCCCAGAGCGCTGGCGATCGCGACCGCGACTGTGGTCTTGCCCGACCCGCTGTTGCCGACTACCGAGACCCTGCGCACCGTACAACCTTACGGGCCGCATGGGATCAGACCGGAAGGCTCTTTCTTAGCGCCAGGATCTGGGTCACGGCCGCCTTGAAGGCGGCCGCACCGAGCTTGCCCGAGGTGTAGCCGGCCTCCAGGCCCTTCATGCAGCTGACCCCTTCCTCGGGATTCTGGCCGGCCGCGAGGATCAGTTCCATGCCCGCCTCGGCCGCGAGCAGCGCCCTGTTCTGCGTCGTGCCGTAGTCTCTCAGCGCCCCGGCGCCGATCGAATCGGTAATTGTCACGCCGGTGAAGCCGAGCCTGGTCCGGAGCTGGCCCTGCACGATCGTGGGCGACAGCCCGGCCGGGAGGTTGGGATCCAGGGCCGGGTACTTCGCCCAGGACACCATCACGAGCTTGACGCCAGCCTTGATCGCGGCCACGTACGGGTATTCGTCGACGCGCTCTATGGTCGCAGCGGTGAGGTTGAGCGTGACCGGCACGTCGTCGGTGTTCTGCGCCGCCGTGGCGGCTCCGAGTCCTGGGAAATGCTTCGCGGTCGCCGCTACCTTGCCCTTCTGCTGCGCCGTGATGAAATCGGCGCCGAGCGTCGAGACCACGCCGGGCCGCATGCTGTAGGAGCGCTGGTACTGGTCATCGAAGTCACCAGGCGCGCGGTAGACATCGAGCACCGGGGCGAGGTTGACGTTCAGGCGGTAGCTGAGCAGGTTGGCTGCGGCCGTCGAACCCGCGTGCGTAGCCGCGGCCTCCGCAGCCGATATCGGCCTGATCGCACCGATCTGCTTCTCCGACAGCACCGGCGCACCCGGCAGCCGGCGGACCAGCCCGCCCTCCTGGTCGGTCATCAGCAGCAGCGGGTAGGCCCTGGCCGGGTTGTCCGGGCTGTCATTGGCGTCAACGAGGTCGGTGACGGCCTGGGTGAACTGCCGTCGGTTCTTGAAGTTCGCCCCGAAGAAGATGACGCCCGCGGCCTCGCCGTGCTCGATCAGCGTGAGCAGGCTCGCCGGCGGCGTCAGGCCGGCATAGCTATAGATCACTCGCTGGCCAGCCAGCTGAGGCACCGTCATGCGGGCAGCTACCGCCCATTCGGCGCCTTGGCCGGCAGCCAGTGCACTCGCGGAATCAATGAGCGATGCGGCGATGAGCTCCTCGTTCCCCGCATGAACAGGGCCGGTCAGGGCGGGCTCATCACCGGCAGACCTGGTCGCGGCGGAGCGACCGGCGTCAGCGCCCGCGCAGAGCAGCATGACGACGAGCACGAGCGCGGGAACCGCAGCGCGGGAGGACTTAGACCAGAGCAACGGGCGCTACCTCTCGATCGAGCGTCCGACGACGCTCGCCGCATGAGCCGAACCATGTATGTATTCCGCCATGCTACGAACTGATAACGCTCGCTGCACGTCCGAGGGCATGGGCCGAGCCAAATCTGCCCGCCCAGCGGGTCAGGTCGGCAGGCTTGCACGCAGCTGGAGCAGCTGCGCGAGCTGAGCCTCGAAGGCAGTCCTGGGCAGCGCGCCATCCTGCAGGCCCGCCTGCACGCCGGACACGCACGACAGGCCGGGCAGGGGGTTGGTCGCGGTGCACAGCAGCGCGTCCATGCCGGCCCTGGCGGCCAGCATCGACCGGTTCTGCAGCGACCCATAGGGTTCCAGCGCTCCGGCCCCCAGCGCGTCGGTGATCGTGACGCCGGTGAAGCCAAGCCGGCGCTCCAGCTCACCCTGGATGATCGTCGGTGACAGGCCGGCGGGCAGCCTTGGGTCCAGGGCCGGGTAGTTCGCCCACGACACCATCGTCAGCTTGAC
>JASHUE010000428.1:0-3218 GCA_030040195.1 Streptosporangiaceae bacterium
GACCTGCGCAAAGTGTCGCGGGCGATCGCGATCGCCGTGGCAGAGCAGGCCTGCGAGTGCGGCGTTGCCCGGCTGGCGGCCGGACAGGACGTCGATGCCTGTGTGGCGGCGGCAATGTGGACGCCGGACTACCGCCCTGTGTAGCGCTCATACACGGTCATTTCGTCCGGCCGGCGCGCAGCACGGGTCAGGATGTGAACGTCGGATCGGCTGGGTGAGGGCTGGCCACCCCGCCCCTGGGCTCCTCCCAGTCCTCATGCCGGCCGAGCGCCGCGTCGCTATCGGGCGCCTGGCCCTCGGCCGCCCGCTCCAGGAGCTTGCCGAGCTCGATCAGCGAGAGGTCCTCAGTATCGACCGCGCCGGATTTGAGGTACTGCTGCCGGCGGGTGAGCGGGTCGGTTCCCAGGTACACCACAGCCCGGTACGCCCCGCTCGGCAGTCGCTCTATGTGACCAGGGCCGACGCTCGGGCTAGCAGCGAAGCTGCCGTTTGGCTCATTCCACGCCCTGCCGCAGGCAGGCAAAATAAAACGCGCTCTGACCTGGAGCCGGTGAGCGGGATCGAACCGCTGCCCTGCCGTTTACAAGAAGCCGGGCTAACCGCTCCAAGCGCTCTGCCAGCACTAACGCAGCATCGCACGGCCCAGAATGCCCAGAACGCACGGGCGAACGCCGGGCCGTCATTCCACGAGCCATTCCAAGCCTGCGCCCGGTCCGGCAGGCAGATCGGTCACGCTCCGTACCCACCGTGGGTGAAGGTGACAATCCGATCGCGAACCGCGGGGACCCGGAGCGCGATTCGGGGCCCGAAGGCATGCTCCGGATGACCGCGGCTTCGCGCGCGTACCGACCGGATCTGCCGATGACAGCGCGTTTGCACCGAGTTTCCACAGCTCGCAGCATTGTGATTCGGTTCCGTGGCGTGCGGTGCCGCTGAACTGCCACTTCGGGTCATGCTCCCGCCTCCTGACTAGGCGGGCGAACAGGTCAGCCCGCGTCGCGCTGGTTCCCAGGGCATCACAGGCGCGTAGACGTTCAGCGTGATCGTCGGGCTGACGTGGCCAAGCCTCTGCGCGACGACGTGAACGGGCATGTCCGCGACCAGTGCCGGGCGGCGTCCAGCTTCCCGCAACCAGTTGCCGCGGTCGACGTCTTATCGGATGACGGCATCGAGCGAAAGCCAGACACCGCCCGCGCGACGGGTAGGACGCGATCAGCACAGCGGCGCACCGCCACGATAGGTGCGACCCGGGACCGGCCGCTTGATCGCCACCCGCCGTAACGCCCCACGGTCCCGAACGGAAAGGATGGCGGATCGATGAAAGCGCAAATCAAGACCGGGCTGACCGCGGCGATAGCGGCCGCAGCCATGGCGGCGCTGGGGCTGACTGGCGTCGGGACGGCGGCCGCGAGCCCTTCGTCCGGACCCCAGCCGCAGCCTGCTGGCGCAAACTCCATCACCTGGGTCTCGCCAACTCAGGGCTGGGTGCTGGGCCAATGGGCGTGCGCCAAGGGCAGCTCGAAAGTCTGCACGCAGGTGCTGGGGACCGTCAACGACGGGAAGACCTGGAAGCTGCTCAGCACGCTGCCGGTGACGATTGCCGCGGCCCGGCCAGGCGGCGTGTTCATCCCGGGCATCAGCGAGATCACGTTCGCTAACGCCAAGGACGGCTGGGTGTACGGGCCGCCCATGTACCGGACCGTCAACGGCGGCAAGACCTGGACGGCCATGCGGCTCCCTGGCGGCGCGAAGCAGATGTACCAGATCGTCCCCACCCCGGCTGGGTTCTATGGCATGACCTCGGCGTGCCAGGGTGGTGCCAACCCGCAATGCGAGGCCAAGGGCCTGTCGCTGTGGAAGATCGGCCTGACCGGCAGCACCTGGACGAAGCTCTACCACACGCTGCCATTCAATGTGACTCTCGGCACGTACCTGACCGCGCTCGGCAAGACCGTCTACGTCGTGGACGGCGACATGAAGACGCTGGGCAAGGGCACCTTCCTGGTCAGCACCGACAGCGGCGCGCGGTTCGCTGCCCGGACCTCGCCGTGCAGCACGGCACCGCCGCAAGACTCGGAGATGAAGATGGCCGTGCCGCAGAACGCGACCACGGTCTTCATGCTCTGCGTCGGCAACCCCGGGATGAGCATGGCCATGATGTCGGTGTACAAGTCATCGAACAACGGCAAGACCGATCGGTTTGATGGTCAGATCACTTCCCCAGGCATTGCCCCGTTCGCCTGGGGAATCTATGCGCAGCTGGCGGTCTCGCCGACCGGCAACCTGGCGGTGGCGGCGTCGTCTGACGGCACCTTCATGTACATCAAGGTGAACAAGATGACGAGCTGGGTGTTCCGGATCGCCTTTGCAGAAGTGGCCAGCCCCGGCTGGAACGACCTGGCCTGGATCACCGGCACCGAGGCCTGGGCGGTCTACTCGCCCGTGCACGAGCCGGTTCCGCTTGGCCAGCTCTTCCATGCCACCAAGGCCTTCGCCAAGTACACCACGATCACGCTGAGTTAGCCCGTTCACTCAGCAGCGACGCATCGGACGCCGGTCCGCGGGCGGTCAGCCTTCAGCCGCTGGCCGTCGGCAGGCCGGCGTCGGCGCGGACAGGCTGTGGCTGCCGCCAGCACCCACGATGGCTGACTGACCGGAGGCAGGAGCGGGCGTCTGTGCATTCCGACGACATAACCCGCCTGACCGACACCCTCGCGGGCGTTCGGCACAGGGCATCTGACGGGCGATCTGAATGGCGCTACCACGGACGGCTGGTCGCGCGTCAGCTCGGCGACGTTCATATCGTGATCCGCGCTGATTTCGCTTATCGAGACTCGATCGTGCGGCAGCTCCCCGGTACCCTCAGCGTCACGGCGCGCTACGTCAGGCACATGATGGTCGTCGCTGAACTCGCGAGCGGCGATGCAGGTGCCATTGAGGACGCCCTCGTCTCGGCATGGCAGCTCCAGCGAAGTGGAGGCTAAGCGCCGTCAGACACTAGGACCGCCTGCCCGCCCCGCCACACCCGTGTACACGCTCGCTCGTGCCGCCGGTCGTTCGCGTCTACAAGTACGCCGACTCTCCTCACGGACGTGGAGTTTCGGGTAGCGCAGCGCCCGACCGTTGCCGGGTCTGCCGATGGGCTATGACGAGTCGGATTCTGGAACGAAGTCGTAGTCACCCATCCCTTGGAGCACCAGGAAGCCCGCCGTGTCGGT
>JASHUE010000429.1:0-5455 GCA_030040195.1 Streptosporangiaceae bacterium
CGGCCGAGTTGAAGTCCCAGTCAGGGTCGGCGTCCCAGTCGACGGCGTCAAACGGCGCACTACGCGCGGCTCCGCTGAGCTTGGGGCCGAAGATATCGTCCTCGGCGCGCGCAAGGTGCTTGAGGAGACCGCCGAGGGTCAGCGAGGAGGCTCCGATCGGGTCTGCAGTCCGGCCGCATCCAGGTCGTCGGCCTTCCAGCGGAAGGTTATGCGCAGGCGGTCGAGGGCCGCGGCGAGGTGCTCGGCCTCGGTGCCGGCCAGGGGCGGTTCCCACCAGTACTCGTTTCTCGTCATGCCGCCACCGTAGAGGTGATTGCGGACGTTTCACTTCCGGAATGTAGTAGCCGGCGGGCTAGGAGCGCGCCCGCCGCGCGGCGTGACGGCCAGCCCGGCGGCCGAAGAACGATCCCTCGCCCAGCTGGGTTCCGCTGCTGTAACCCTTGCCATCCTGGGCGATGTTAGAGGCGCACGCGCCCGCGGCGTACAAGCCGGTAATGACCGAACCATCCGCGCGCTGCACCTGCCCGTCGACCGTGCAGCGCAGGCCTCCCAGCGTGAAGCCCGCGTACATGGCCTTGCCGAGGCTCAGGTCGAAGGCCGCCCACGGGCCGGTGTCCTGAGGCTCTAGCCAGTCCGGGTGCTTGTGGAACTCCGGGTCCTCACCGAGCGCCGCCGCCTCGTTGTAGGCGGCAAGAGTCGCAGCGAGGCTTCCGGCCGGCAGGCCGAGTCCGGCTTCCATGTCCCCGATCGTCTCCCACCCGTCGATGAACGGCACCAGCGGGAACTCGGGGCGCTCCATGTGCTCGCTGTCGACGATCAGGAAGGCCGCGCTGCCCGGCTGGTCCAGCACGAACCCGGACGTGCGCGAGTGATAGCTGTCCTCGGCCACGAAGCGCTTTCCCTCGCGGTTCACGACGATGCCGGTCAGCAGCCTGCCCGGCGGGTAGAAGGGCGCGGTGATGAAGGCCTGATCCATGTGCAGGGCCTGGGCGCCGACCGACAGGCCCAGCTTGATGCCCGTCCCGTCGTCGTAGGTGGTGCCGAGCACGAACGGTTTCTCCGCGAGCTGGGGCACGTGCTCGGCCACCATCGGGGCGTTCATGACGAAGCCGCCGGTTGCCAGGATCACGCTGCGGGCCCGGACGGTTCCGGTGCGGTCGAAGGACCGCCACCGGACGCCGGTGACGGCGCCGGCGTCGGTGAGCAACTCGGTTACGCCGGCCTCGAACCGAACCTCGACGCCAAGCTCCGCGGCCCGCCGCTCGAGCAGATCGATCACGAGCTTCGCCCCCTGGGTGTCACCGGGCACGGGGACCTTGTGGCCGCGGGGAGCGGGCACCGCCACGTCACGGAAGGGCCAGACCTTCTCGTTGCCGGTGTACATGAGGCCCTGGGTCTGCGGCTGGATCACCGCCTTCTCCGGGTAATAGCTGCGCTCGAACTCAAATCCCAGGCTCTCCAGCCAGCCGCAGTGCTCGACGCTGCCGTCGGCATAGGCCCGGATCTTGTCGGGATCCGGTTCGGGGGTGACGGCCATGAGGTAGGCATACATCTCGTCGGCGCTGTCCGCGTGCCCGGTCGCGCGCTGGACGACCGTCCCTCCGCCCAGGTAGAAGTGACCGCCCGCCATCGCGCTCGTGCCGCCCGCGGCCGCGGCCCGCTCCAGGACCAGGACCGACGCGCCAGCCGCCGCGGCCTCCACTGCGGCGCACCCGCCGGCGATGCCGAAGCCCGCGACCAGGACGTCAACATCGGCGCAGGGATCGCTCGCATCGCCCGCTTCTGCGCCACCCGGTGCCGCCGAGTTCCCGCTCACGAAACGCTCGCCCGCTTGGCTACAGGTTCGAGCGGATGGCGCCGCCGTCGACCTGGTAGACCGCACCGGTGATGTAGGAAGCCTGCTCGGAGGCAAGGAACGCGACCAGGTTGCCGAGTTCGATCGGCTCGCCCAGCCGCCCAAGTGGGATCCCGGCCGCAATGGAGGCGATGCTCGCATCCCGCTGGGCGGCAGTCTCGTCCGGACCCCTGCGGAGGATGCGATCGGTGCGGAACGAGCCGGGCAGCACCAGGTTGACCGTGATGCCGTCCCTGGCGAGGTCCGGCATGATCGCTTTCACCAGCCCGGCGATGCCCGGCCGGGTCCCGTTCGACAGGTCGATGTTGCCGACGGGCTGCTTGACCGAGGTGGACTGGATCCCCACGATGCGGCCCCACCGCTTCTGGCGCATGTACGGCACGACCTCGCGGACGAAGCGCACAAAGTTCAGCGTGACGGTCTCGAATGCCTGCCGCCAGTCGTCATCGCTGAGGTCGGCGAAGCTGCCGATCCGCGGCCCGCCAGAGTTGTTGACCAGGACATCGACGCCGCCGAATCGCTCGACCGTGGCGGCGACCACGATGCCGATGTCATCGGCCGAGGTGAGGTCGGCCTGCACCGCGAGGACCTCCGCCCCGGTCTCGGCCCTGATGTCGCTCGCGGCCGCCTCCAGCTCTCCGACGCTCCGCGCGCAGATCGTGACGCGCGCGCCTTCCCGTGCCAGGGCCAGCGCGGACGCCTTGCCCAGGCCCTTGCTCGACGCGGCGACCAGCGCGGTCTTCCCGTTTAGCCCGAGGTCCACGGTCCTCCCTCGCTGTCCTGCCCGCTCGCCTGTAGTACCCGCTCGCTCAGTAGACCGGGAGGCCAGCGTACGCGCCCGGCGGACAGCCGCCCCGGCCGGAGCCGGTAGCCAGCCGCTTCAGCCCAGCATCCACGGGCTCCGGCGGCACCGGTCCCGCAGTTCCCGCCCCGAGCCCGACCAGCCGCCGTGCCGGGCCGCGAGCCGCCGCGCGACGAACGGCACGACGATCAGCAGCCACAGGAAGTGCGAGGCGTGTCCGGCCGCGGTGGCGCCGAACACGACGCCGGCGATGAGGATCACAGCCAGCACCACGGCGCCAATCGGCAGCCGCCCGCCCGGCCCGCCGGCCGCGGCCGACTCGGCCAGGCCCGCCGGATCCGCGCTCGGCAGGTCTGCCGTCAGGGCATCCAGCTCATCCAGGGTGCGCGCCGACAGGGCCCGCCCTGTGCGGTCCTCAAGCTCGTCCGATGTCAGCCGCCCCGCCTGGAAGTTCTCGGTCAGCACTGCCAGCACCCGGTCCCGGTCGGCATCCGACGCCTTCATCGGCGGGATCTGGTACCTGTCCTGGGTCGCGTTCATCGTCAACCTGCGATTCTGCTGGCGTCCGCTTGCCCTTCCACCTTCCTTCGCCGTGCAAGAGGAATCGACCGGCCGATGTCACCAGCTGACGATGACATCTGTCATGAACCACCAGCGCGGACGGTGGCTTTCCTGATCCGACGTCTTCGCCCAGCCGACTCCACGGTGCCAGGAAAAATTCATTTCCAATCTTTACCGTCTGCTTCCATGGAAACGCCGTACGGGGAGATCCCCGAGAAGTTCGTCAAGGACATGACCATCCAGGAGATGCACGATTATCTCCGCGCGCGCTACAGTCGGCGCGCACTACTGAAGGGCGCCGGCGTCGCGGGTCTTGCCGCGGCCGCGGGGCCGTTCTTCTGGCGCCAGTCTTCCGCGTTCGCGTCTACCGCCGCCGCGCCGCAGTGGATCGCCTACGGCCGCGATCCGGCCAGGGAGATGCACGTCTCGTGGTCCGTGGGCACCTACAACGGCCCGGTGCCCTCGGTTCCCGCCCCGCAGGTCAGATACGGCCTCGACGCGACCTACGGCGCGGTTGAGAAGGCCGTCAACTCGGGGACCGTGCCGGTGCCTTCCATCAGCGGCGAGCCGGTCGAGAACACGGTGTACAACAACACCCTGCTGCGCAACCTGCTGCCCGACACGACCTACCACTACTCGGTCAGCAACGACGGCGTGAACTGGAGTGACGACGTCACCTTCCAGACCGCGGCACCTGGGCTGACCGACTTCCGGTTTACGATGGTCGGCGACGAGGCCACCAGCGACGTCACCAGCCTGCCGGTCGCGCAGGTCATCGCCTCCCTCAACCCGCGATTCAACGTGATCGTCGGCGACCTCAGCTACGCCGGCGGCGGCTCCGGCTACTACTCCAACGGCGTGCCCACCGGCGTCAGCGCGTTCAGCCCCGGTGCCTGGGACGCCTATCTCGGCATCGTCGGGCCCGCCGCGGCCCAGTCGATCCCGTGGCAGGCCGGCGTCGGCAACCACGAGATGGAGCCGCTGGCCGATTTCGGCTACATCGGCTTCACGACCAGGTTCCCGCAGGCATACGCCCCGGAGTGGGAGACCGGCTCGACCGTGATCAAGTCATTCACGTACGGGAACGTGGCCGTCATCCAGCTTGACGGCAACGACTTGTCGGCCGAGCTGTCGGACAACAACGGCTACACCGAGGGCAAGCAGACGGCCTGGCTCGAGCGCGAGCTAGCCCACCACCGGTCGCCGGGCTCGGGCATCGACTTCATCATCGTCGGCTTCCACAACATGGTGTTCAGCTCCAACACCACGCACGGCTCCGACGGCGGCATCCGGCTCGTGTGGCAGCCGCTGTTCGACAAGTACGACGTCGACCTCGTAGTCAGCGGCCACGTGCACGCCTATGAGCGCAGCTACCCGATTCGCGGCGGCGGGGTGACCAAGACCGTGCCGTCGGGCGGTACTGTGCACCCGCAGCGGGATGGCACGACGTATATCGGCGCCGGCGGCGGCGGCCAGGACCTGTACACCGGCTGGTATGGCGTCACCGGCGGCGGCGACCCGGCTAACGCGTCCGGTGTGCCGCTGATCTGGGAATGGAGCGGCACCGATACGGCCACCGGCGGGACCGGCACGGCCGACGACATCCCCGACCCGGTTACCGACTACTCCGCCTACCGGCACGCGAACTGGAGCTTCATCACGCTCGACGTCAAGGCTCCGCGGTTCCACGGAGACGAGACCAGCATCCTGGTCCGGGCGATCGACCCGATCCAGACGGCCAGCGGAATCACCTCGATCTCAGGACCGGTCGTGATGGACAGCGTCAAGCTTGTCCGCCGGGCCCGGTTTGACCACGGCTTCGGCGGCGGCCACCACCATCGGTAGCAGCCAGTAAGGCTCGTGGCCGACGTGCTCTCCGCGGCCACGAGCCTCACCAGGCCTGATTCCCGGCCACGGCGGTGTCAGGCCGACGGCCCGAGTTCCACGCCTGCCATCTCGGCGTAGATCAGGAAGCGAAACGGGTCCTGGAGCTGATGCCGCTCCATCAGCCGGTAGAGCGCCTGCTGCCGCAGCTCGGTGAGCTCGGCGGTGTCCGGGTGACGGGCCAGGCCCGCGCTCGCGATCTCCAGGGCCAGCGCGTGATCGCCCTGCGCCAGCAGTGCACTCGCGGCGTCGGTGAACGGCTCGCGGCGTCCCCCGGCCAGCAGGTCGAGGGCGGCGGCCCTGGCGGCTGGGGCGATCGGCTCCAGCCCCTGCCCGTCCGCATCCCAGTAGCC
>JASHUE010000430.1:0-5770 GCA_030040195.1 Streptosporangiaceae bacterium
TGGCCTCGACCACGCTGTGCGCGGCGCCCACCGGAAGCTCGGCCAGCAGCAGCTGGCCGAGGTACTGGCGTGTTATCGGGTGAGTCCTGACATACGTCAAGTCAGGCAGTGCGGGCGCGATGAACACCAAGTGAGCCGAGACCACATCACGCCGCAGGCCGTGACCTGGCCCGCCGATCGCCGGCACGCCGACGACAAGCCCAACCGCGATCACGGCGGCCGCGGCAGCCGAGGCAGCCTGCCGCTGCCGCCTGACCCGGCGGGCCGCCCGCACAGCCTGGCCGAGAACCGGGCCCATAGGCGGCTCGTTCCCGGTCATGGCCTGCCGCATCAGGTCACGCACGGCGGTCTCGGTCATCTCCGGCTCCCCCTGGTCATCAGTCGGCCAGCGCCAGATCGGGCAGGCTGCGGCCCAGCGATTCGCGCAGCTTCTTGAGGGACCGCGCGCTCTGGCTCTTCACCGTGCCAGCCGAGCACCGCAGGATCTCGGCGACCTGATCCACGCTCAGGTCCTCCCAGTACCGCAGCACGACGACGGCGCGGGCCTGGGGCGGCAAGGTCGCCAGCGCGGCCAGCAGCACGACCCGAAGCTCCGTGGTGCCCGACGGGCCGAGGAGTTCGGGCAGATCGCCGACCGGGATCTCGCCGAATCTGCGGATCCGGCGCTGACCGAGATAGGCGTTGACGAGCGTCCGGTGCGCATAGGCGTGCGCGTTCTCCTGCTTGATGATGCGACGCCAGGCCAGCAGCGTCCTGGTCAGCGCGATCTGGGTCAGGTCCTCGGCCGCGTGCCAGTCACCGCAGAGCAGGTAGGCAGTTCGCCGCAGCCGTGCCATCTCCGCCGCGGCGAACTCGGTGAACTCCTCTGGGCACTCCACCAGGCACCTCGCATCCCACTCACAAGATGCCGCGAGGGGCGATTCTGGTTGCAGTATTGCCGGGAAGAGCTAGCCCAGACCAGGCAGCGGCGGATCGCCTCCCCTCCAGCGCCGCACCCTCACCGCCTTGCCCACCTCGGTTCTCGGCAGCGAGCCGGGCGGCAGCACGCGTACCGTGACCGAAAGGCCGAGCGCGTTCCTCAGCCCGGACTCCAGCTCCTCCTGGCCCCGGTGCGGCCCGGACGACCCCGTTCCGATCTCAACGCAAGCAATCAGCCGGGCCTGCGCTTGCCGCTCATCAACCACCAGCAGGTACTCGGGCGCCAGGCCCGAATCGGTGAGTAGCACCCGCTCGACCTCGCTCGGATACACGTTGACTCCGCGGATGATAAGCATGTCGTCCTTGCGGCCGGCCACCTTGCTCATCTTCGCCAGGGTTCGACCGCAGCGGCAGGTACCACGGCGCAGCGAGGCGATATCGCCGGTCCGGTAGCGCAGCAGGGGGAGGGCTTGCTTGGTGAGGGTCGTGAACACCAGTTCGCCGGGCGTCCCGTCAGGCACCGGCTCGCCTGAGACCGGGTCGGTCACCTCGACCAGGAAGTGGTCCTCGTTCACGTGCAGGCCGTTGGCTGCCAGCCGGCACTCGGCCGCCACGCCTGGCCCGATGACCTCGGAGAGGCCGTAGATGTCGAGCGCACGCAGCCCGAGCAGGTCTTCCAGCCTGACCCGCATTTCCTCCGTCCATGGCTCGGCGCCGAACAGGCCCGCCTTGAGGCGCAGGCCATCCCCCGGCAGGACGTCGGCCTCGGCCAGCGCCTCGCCCAGCCGGATCGCATATGACGGCGTGCACGTCAGGATGTCCGGCTGCAGGTCCTTGATCAGCGTCACCTGGCGTGACGTCATCCCGCCCGAGACGGGCACGACCGTGGCTCCGAGCTCGATTGCACCTTGATGGATGCCGAGGCCGCCGGTGAACAGGCCATATCCGTAGGCGTTGTGCACGATGCTGGCCGGCGTCGCCCCGGCCGCGGCCAGCGCCCGCGCGCACATCCTGGCCCACAGCTTCAGGTCGGCCCGGCTGTAGGCGACCAGGGTCGGGCGGCCGCCCGTGCCGCTTGACCCGTGCACGGCCACGACGTCCTCGCGCGGCACCGCGAGCAGCCCGAATGGGTAGGCGTCCCACAGGTCCTGCTTGGTGATGAAAGGCAGCCGGGAGAGCGTGGCCAGGTTCACGTCGGAACCGGCGGCCACCCCGGCCTCCTTGAGGCGGGTGCCCTGCAGTCCGCCGAGCCCGATCAGCCTGTCGATCATGGCGCGCAGCCGC
Organism: Streptosporangiaceae bacterium; assembly: GCA_030040195.1. Taxonomy (GTDB): domain Bacteria; phylum Actinomycetota; class Actinomycetes; order Streptosporangiales; family Streptosporangiaceae; genus JAJYUU01. The sequence continues at coordinate 2,203 of JASHUE010000430.1, forward strand.
TCGAGTTGCAGCCCGGTTAGCTGCTCAGCCGACATCGACTCGGCCTCAGGCTCGAAGATCGGTGGACCGGCTGGCACTGTCATGTGTCTACCTCTCGGCTGCGGCGCCTACGATGACCCTATGACCACTGTGCCGGAACGTTCCCGGATCCGTCTGCCGGGTATCAGCTCTCGTGCTTACGAGCACCCCGCCGACCGGTCCGCGCTTGTCGCGCTGCGCAAGCTGACCGGGTTCGACACCATCCTCAAGAATCTGGCCGGCCTGTTCAACGATCGCGCCCTGCGGCTGGCGTTCCTGGCCAGTTCGGTCCGCTGCTCCCCCGAGCAGTTCCCCGACCTGTACCAGGCGATGCTCGACGGTGCCTACATCCTGGACCTGCCGTCCGTCCCCGAGCTCTACGTCACCCAGACCCCGCTGGTTAACGCCATGGCCCTCGGGACGAGCAAGCCCTTCATCGTGCTCAACAGCGGCCTGGTCGACCTGATGGACCCCGAGGAGATCCGGTGGGTCCTCGGGCACGAGCTCGGCCACGTGCTTTCCGGACATACGGTCTACAACACCATGCTCTACAACCTGATCCTGCTGGCGCAGCGGCTCGCGCTCGTACCGTTCGCCTGGATCGGGCTGAAGGCCGTGATCTGGGGTCTGGAGGAGTGGCACCGCAAGGCCGAGATGTCCTGCGACCGGGCCGGCCTCCTGGCCACCCAGGACATCGACGCGGCCAGGCGGGCACTGATGAAGCTCGCCGGCGGCCGTCACCTGGCCGAGCTCAGCAGCGACGAGTTCCACAAGCAGGCGCGCGAGTATGACGCCGTCCCCGACATGCGCGACAGCCTCCTCAAGCTGCTCCAGCTGCAGGGAACCACGCACCCGTTCGCGGTGGTCCGGTTCGCCGACCTGGACCGCTGGGCCGAGGAGGGTGAGTACCGGGACATCCTGGCCGGGCGCTACCCGCGCCGGGAGGACGACGCCGACGCATCCGTGGGCGACGAGTTCAAGGCCGCGGGCAAGGCCTACCAGGACTCGTGGAACCGCAGCGCGGACCCCCTGATCGGCGCCGTACGTGGCGTGGCGAATGGGGCCATGGACGCCGGGAGCCGCCTGATCAACCGCTTCGGCGGCGGCGGACGCCAGGACGACGACACCGACGACGAGTAAGCCAGGCCCGCTCCTGCCCTCCTCACGCCAGTCCCGCTCCTGCCCTCCTCACGCCAGTCCCACGCGCCCCAGCGAGCCCACGAGTCTCACGCGGCCCGCTCCCGAGCCACCTCGACCATGATCCGGTAAGTTTTGACGGCCTGAGGCCGTCAAAACTTACCGGATCATGCGCAGTCGAGTTATCCACAGGTCGCTGGCGCCCCTGCGCTAGTCCGCCGCTGATTCGGCACTCTGGCGGTCATGAATCACCGCGTTCCTGACGGCCTCGGCGACGTGGCTGAGCTCCAAGCCGGCGTACTGAGCATCGATCAACTGCTGGGCGCCGGATTAGCGCGAGATGCGGCTAGCGCATGGGTGAGGCAGGGGCGCTGGCAGCGGTTGTACCGCGGGGTCTATGCGACGTTCTCCGGCGAGCCGGGCCGAGAGGCCGCCTTGTGGACGGCCGTTCTCGCCTGCCGACCGGGAGCCGTGCTCAGCTACCAGACCGTTGCGGAGGTCGGCGGTCTGACCGACAAGCGCGGCTGGCTTATTCACGTCACGGTCCCAGGCGAACGCCGAGTCGTGCCAGTCCCGGGCCTTGTCATTCACTACTCCGCCAGGGCCAGGCAGGCGCTGCATCCGGCCCGGCTCCCGCCGCAGACCCGCATCGAGGAGACGATCCTCGACCTGGCCTGCACCGCGACAACGCTGGATGACGTCTGCGGCTGGGTAACTGCCGGCATCGGACGTCGGCTCACGACCGAGTCCAGGCTGCGCCAGGCCATGGCGCAGCGGGGCAAGATGCGCTGGCGTCCAGAACTGCAGGAGCTACTCAGCCCGGCCGCGAAGGGCGTGCACTCGCCGCTGGAGTGGCGTTACCTGCGCGATGTGGAGCGGCCGCACGGACTGCCAGGCGGCTCGCGACAGGTGCTGGTCAGAAGAGGCGGGCATAACGAGTACCGCGACCAGCTCTACGAGGCTTACGGCATCGCGCTCGAGCTGGACGGCCGGGTGGCGCATCCCGGAGACACGCGCTGGGACGACATCCGCCGGGACAACGCCGCAGCGGCGGATCAGATCATCACGCTCCGGTATGGCTGGGTCGACGTCGCGACCAGGCCCTGTGACGTGGCCGCAGAGATCGTTCAGGTCTTGGTGAGCCGCGGGTTCACCGGAGCCCGGCGGTGCTCGCCGCGCTGCCCGGTCGGCGCGATCGTCGCCGGACAGCGGTCGCTCGCCTAGCACACCCGGAGCCCGACGCCGCTAGCGGGCTGACGCGGCCCTGGCAAGAGGGCTGAGGCCGCTCAGCACATCGGGGAGCGGCCCGGTGTGAACGACGCCGACCTGCTGGGTAGCCCGGGTCAGCGCCACGTAGAGGTCGTTCAGTCCGCGCGGAGACTCAGCCAGCAGCCCAGCGGGGTCCACGATCAGCACGAAGTCGAACTCCAGACCCTTCACCTGCGGGACGGTTAGGACCACGACCGGGCTCGTGAGGTCCGGGTCAGCGCCGAGGGCCGTACCTGGCAGCACCGCGCGGACCGCCTCGCCCAGCTGAGCCAGGCGCGTCGCCGGCACGATCACCGCGAGCTTGCCGTCGCCGGCCTCGGCGGCCATCCGAGCGACAGCCTCCGCGACGCTTTGCTCCAGGTCAGCCGGGCTCGACTCAAGGCGCCACGGCGGGTGCCCGGTCTCGCGGACCGACCGCGGGGGTTCCTGGGCCGGGTCGATCGCCGCCAGGACGTCGGCCGCCACCGCCATGACCTCGGCCGGAGTGCGGTAGTTCACGGTCAGCCGGGCCAGCCGCCAGCGGTCCTTCAGGTGGTCACCGAGGGCTTCAGCCCAGGAGTTGGGGGCAGCCAGGTCACCGGTCTGGGCTAGGTCGCCCACGATCGTCAGTGACCTGGCCGGACAGCGCCGCATCAACATCCGCCAGGCCATCGGGGAAAGTTCCTGCGCCTCATCGACGATTACGTGACCGAAAGCCCACGTCCGGTCCGCGGCCGCCCGCTCGACCGCCGTCATGTTCTCCTCGTCCTCGAACCGCTCGGCCAGCCTGCTGGCGTCGATGAGGTCCGCGCCCATCAGGGCCTCTGGGTCGTCCTCGTCGTCCCGGCCGATGATGTCGAGCACGCCCTGCGCGTAGGCCTCCTGCAGGCGCCGGCGACGCTCCCTATCGGCCCTGATCGCGCGCTCATCCTCCCCCAGCAATTCGGCCGCCTCGTCCAGCAGCGGAACATCTGCGGGCGACCATCCTTCGGCGAGATCATCGGCGGGTTCGCGGTGCAAGGCCGCGCGCTCGGCTTGGGACAGACCGGGCGCGGCGACTTTGAGCCGGTCGGGCTCGGCCAGCAAGTCCCTGACTAGCTGCTGGGGACTAAGTACCGGCCATAGCTCGGCGATCGCTGCCCGGACCGCCGGGTCGTCGCGCAGC
>JASHUE010000431.1:0-3524 GCA_030040195.1 Streptosporangiaceae bacterium
GCCGAGGCGCACTGGCGCCGAGTCCTGGCGGCATGTGAGGCGACGGGACAGGAGTACTGGCGGCCGGACATGTTCATGCGGCTGTCGCAGCTCGCGGTCTGCCGCGGTGACCTGGAGGCGGCTGCGGCTCTGGCCGCACTAGGGCTGGAGTACGCAGAGCAGCTCGACCATCCGCATGTCCTCGCCGCGTTGTTGTGGGCCAGCGGCCTGTCAGCCGTCTATCGCGGCGAAGTCGATACGGCCACCACTCTGGCGCGGCAGGCAATGGAAGTTGCCGGCGAAGCGAGCACGCCAACCTTCAGGCTGCGCGGCGAGTCGCTGCTGGGCATGCTCGAGCTTGCCCAGGGGAACTACCGGGCCGCGGCCGACTGCCTCGGTCCGCTCGCAGTCAGGTGGCGCTCGGGGTCAGCCCGGTTCCTGGTGACCACAGGCCTCGACCTGGAGGCCGTCGATGCGCTGATCGGCGCCGGCGACCTTGAGCAGGCGGCGGCTCTGGTGACGGACATGGCCGCGACCGCCTACGGCCCAGTTGGCAACGCCATCATCGCGCGGTGCCGTGGCCATCTGGCTGCCGCCCGTGGCGACCTTCGCGAGGGCGTCGCCCAGCTCACCACGGCGCTGCGCCTGCATGACCAGGTCTCCCCGCAGCCACTCGCGCGTGGCCGGATCCTGCTGCTGCTCGGGGGAATACAGCTACGCCGCAAGGAGCGCGCGGCGGCCCGCGCGACGCTCACTGAGGCGCATGAGCTCTTTGCGCGCGCCGGTGCCCGCCTCTGGGCGGAACGCGCACTCGCCGAGCTCGCCAGGATCAGCGGCCGCGCGCCGGCGCCGACGGATCTCACCGCCACCGAGTTGCGCGTAGCCGACCTGGTTGCCGCCGGGCGGACTAACAAAGAGGCCGCTGCCGAGCTGTTCGTCTCGGTGCGGGCCATCGAATCAACGCTGACCAAGGTGTACGCCAAACTCGGCGTCCGGTCCCGTACGGAACTGGCGGCCGCGATGCAGCACGCCAGCCGCTGACCGGGTCACCGCGTCGGCCAACGCGACCTGCGGCCAGGCTCAAAGCGTGTGGATCTCCGCGTTCCGTCGGCCGCTATCCGCGTGTCACATTGCCAAACATGTTCTTCCTGGCGGAGTTCTACCTTCCGGCCAGCGCATCCCTGGCCGACATCGCGCAGCAGGCCAGGCAGGGAGCCGCTGCGGCGTCTGCCGATGTGGCGCCGGTCCGATTTGCCGGGGCCATCTTCGTCCGTTCCGAGGAGACCTGCTTCGCGCTGTTCGAGGCGCCGACCGCCGCGGTGGTGGCCGCGGCCGCGGCAGTGGCCGGGCTGGAATTCGACCGGATCGCTGCTGCCCTGCTGGAGTGCGGGCCCTGACGTGCGGAACCGCCAGGTCAATGTGTGTGGGTTTCCGCGTTCACGGCGGTCCGCCATTTTCCTAGCGTTTCTGCTGCGAGCCCGCGCCCGCGGGCTCGGCGCCTAAGCGCGTAGCAGAGGGGAAACAGACATGCGCGTTAGCAGGATCACGATTGTCGGCGCCGCCGCAGTCGCCATGATCGCGAGCGGGACAGGACTTGCGGTGGCAAGCGCCAGCACGGTCCAGCGGTCCGCTACCTCAGGGACTGAGCACTTCAGCCTCATGACCACCCAGCCCAGCGCCAGCAAGTACACCATCATCGCGACCGGCCTGTTCACGGCCGGCGGCACCGACATCGCCGGCGCCAACGTGGATCTGGTCAAGCTGCCGACGGGCACCTTCAAGATCAACCACAATTTCCCGTTCCACGTCCTCAAGGAGCAGCTCAACCGGCAGAGCTGCCTGATGGAGTTCGCCGGGACCTCGAAGTTCACGATCGAGGACGGCACCGGCGCCTACAAGGGGATCTCCGGGTCGGGCAAGGCCCTGATCAGCGGCGTCGGCATCGCCGGCCGCAGCAAGGGCCAGTGCAATCCGAACGCTACCCCCGTGGTCCTGGAGCAGACCATCACCGGGACCGCGCACGTCACGCGCTAGCGGTTGCCGCGACCGGACAGCCAGGCCGGGATGGCTCCGGCCTGGCTGCCGTCAGATCTCGTACTGGAGCGCGGCCCTGGCCTTGGAATACGGGCCGCTGTAGCGACTGATGATGTCCCTGTGCACGGCGTTGTCGCGGTAGGCGAGATAGCTGTCGGCATCGTCGAAGTCGGCAACGACCGCGAAATCGAAGTTGCCGTCAACGAGCCCGGCGTCTGGGCCCGCGTGATACGACCGCGCGCCCCGCAGGGTCGGGGCGAGCGCGAGAAGCTCGTCTGCGAACTTCTGCTCCATCTCGTCGGTCATGTCCTCGGTCCAGCTGAGAAGGACGACATGCCTGATCATCCGGCTCCCTTCGACGTGCGGCGGCGGGTTCAGGACCAGGCCAGCATCCGCAACGGGTCGGTCAGCATCGCGCCGACGTCACGCAGCACCGCTGAGCCCAGGTCACCGTCGACTATCCGATGGTCGAACGACAACGCGAGCGTGCAGACCTTGCGCACGGCCAGTTCGCCGTCGACCACCCACGGAGCATCCTTGACCTGCCCGAACGCCAGGATCGCAGCCTCGCCGACCGGCAGGATCGGAGTCCCGGTGTCGACGCCGAAGATGCCGACGTTGGTGATCGAGATCGTGCCGCCGGACAGGTCGGCCGGGGTTGACTTGGCCGCCCGCGCGGTCTCGGCCAGCTGCGCGAGCGCCCTGGCCAGATCCGGCAGCGTCAGTGCATGGGCGTCCTTGACGTTCGGCACAACCAGCCCGCGATCGGTGGCCGCGGCGATGCCGAGGTTCACATAGTGCTTGATCACGATCTCCTGCGCGGCCTCGTCCCAGCTTGAGTTGATCACCGGATGCCGGGCGGCGGCCACGAGCAGCGCCTTGGCTACCAGAAGCAGCGGCGACACTCGCACATCGGCGAACTCAGGAAGTGTGCGCAGCCGCGCCGTCGCCGTCATCGTCTCGGTGATGTCGATCTGCAGGAACTCCGTGACGTGCGGCGCGGTGAACGCGCTTGCCGCCACGGCCGCAGCGGTGGCCTTGCGAACGCCACGGATCGCGATGCGTTCCTCCCGCGGCATCGCTGTGGCGGTTATCTGACCGATCGCTGCTACGGAGGGAACGAAGCCTGCCCCGCCAACTCCCGCCGCCGCCAGCTGAACGTCGTCCCTGGTGATCGAGCCGTTAGGTCCGGTCCCAGCCAGCCCGGCCAGGTCGACGCCGAGATCCCTGGCCATCTTGCGGACAGGCGGCTTGGCGAGCGCCGGTCCGCCAGGCCGGCCCCCAGGCGAGCCGTTGGCGGTCGGGGTCGCCTGCACCGGAGCCTGCGGCTTCGGTGCAGGCGGAGCTGGAGGTGCCGGAGCGGCTGCGGTGGCGTGGCTCGCCGCGGCCTGGCTCGCCGCGGCCTGGGTCGCTGCGCTCTTGCGAGTGCGCCTGGTCGTCGTGCCGAGCTTCACGCCGTAGCCGACCAGAACTGCCTGGCGCTCGGCCTTCGGCGCCGGACTGCCGATGAT
>JASHUE010000432.1:0-5500 GCA_030040195.1 Streptosporangiaceae bacterium
GCCGCAGCCGGGCGGCCGCAGTCGCTTATTGCTAATGAAAACGATAACCAGTATGACAGCCAGTCGTCAACTGGACGGCGGCTCCGGACCGAAGTCCGGCCCAGGCCGGGCCACGCCTACTGCAGCTCGACGGTGGTAGACCCTTCGAGATCATCCAGCAGGACGGAGATGGCGTGGCGGACGACGGCGATGCGGTCCAGCGCTCGCGCGTGCAAAGGCTCGGGATAGCTCCACTCGATGGTGGCGCCGCTGAACGGGCGCCGCGGCCCGGAGGAAGGGGCGCCGAGCCCGCCAGGCCCAGGGTAGAGGCGGATCGTCACCTCGATCAGCGGCTCACCCTCGGGTACGCCCTCCCGCGATCTGCCCAGTCTCCTGCCGTCGGTCATAGCCGGATTCTCGCCGGCGGGGTAATTCGCTTGCCAGCGGCGCTGGCGCTCTGTTCTACTCGCATCGTCTCTGTGATCACGTCAGGAGCTTCGTCATGCCTGAGGCGTCTGTGTCCGGCCAGAAGGGAGTTTTCGCCTACCCGAAGGACATGACGCTTCGTGAGCACACTCAACCTGGGGATCCTGGCGCACGTAGACGCCGGTAAGACCAGCCTGACCGAACGGCTGCTGTATGCGGCCGGAGTGATTGCCCAGATCGGCAGCGTCGACGCCGGCAGCACGCAGACCGACACGCTCGCGCTCGAACGCCAGCGTGGCATCACGATCAAGTCTGCGGTCGCGTCGTTCCGCATTGGCGACCTGCCGGTCAACCTGATCGACACGCCCGGCCACCCGGACTTCATCGCCGAGGTGGAGCGGGTGCTCGCCGTGCTCGACGGCGCAGTCCTGATCGTGTCGGCCGTCGAGGGCGTGCAGGCCCAGACCCGCGTGCTCATGCGGACGCTCCAGCGGCTAGCGATCCCGACGCTGATCTTCGTGAACAAGGCCGACCGCCCAGGAGCGAGTTACGGCCGCGCACTGGACGAGATAGCGGCCAGGCTCACGCCCGCTGTTATTTCGATGGGAACGAGCCGGGACCAGGGCGCTCGGGCAGCAGAGTTCACGCCGTACGGCCCGGCCGACCGGGAGTTCAGGGCTGAGCTGGCCGAGGTGCTGGCCGAGCACGACGACGGGTTGCTGGCCGCCATCGTGGAGGACTCCCCCATCGGCTACCGGCGGCTGCGACGGGTGCTCAACCGGCAGGTCCGCGACGGGCTCGTGCACCCGGTGTTCTTCGGCTCGGCGATCACCGGTGCGGGAACCGGCGAGCTGATCTCCGGGATCCGCGCGCTGCTGCCGGCTAGCTCGGGCGACCCCCACCGCCCGGTGTCGGGCACGGTGTTCAAGGTCGAGCGCGGCGAGGCCGGGGAGAAGATCGCGTACCTGCGGATGTTTAGCGGGACCGTGCGGACCAGGGAGCGCCTGACGCTCGCCAACGGGAGGCAGGCGAAGGTCACGGCCATCCGGGTGTACGACGGCGGGGGCGATACGCCGCGTGACTCGGTGAGCGCGGGCCAGATCGGCCGGGTCTGGGGCCTGAGCGACATTAAGGTCGGCGACGCGGTCGATGACTTCCCGGCCGGGCCGGATCGGCGCTACTTCGCCCCGCCGACACTGGAGACGGTGGTCATCCCCGACCGGCCGGGCGACCGCGGCCTGATGCACGCCGCGCTGGCCCAGCTGGCCGAGCAGGATCCGCTCATCAACCTGAGGCAGGACGAGGAACGCCAGGAGACGCTAATGTCGCTCTACGGTGAGGTGCAGAAGGAGGTCATCGCGGAGACGCTGGCCGCCGACTTCGGGATAGCCGTCGGTTTCAGCGAGACCACCACGATCTGCATCGAGCGGCCGATCGGGCCGGGGTCCGCGGTCGAGCGAATGGACGACGGCCGCAACCCGTTCCGCGCGACGGTCGGCCTGCGCGTCGAGCCTGGCCCGGTGGGATCGGGCGTCGAGTTCCGGCTCGGGATCGAACTCGGCTCGCTGACGCTGGCGTTCATCAAGGCCATAGAGACGACGGTGCACGAGACGCTCCGGCAAGGGCTGTACGGCTGGCAGGTCACCGACTGCGTCGTGACCCTGACCGAGTCAGGGTTCGTACCTCCCCCGCCTTATGGGTGGAGCAAGTGGTCAAGCTCGGCGAGCGACTTCCGCAACCTGACCCCGCTGGTGCTGATGACTGCCCTGCGGCACGCCAGGACCACGGTCTACGAGCCGGTGCATGGCTTCCGGATCGAGGCTCCGGCCGAGGCGCTCGGTCTGCTCGTCCCCGCCCTGGCCAGGGCCGGCGCCGTGCCGCGCACTCAATCCCTGACGGCAGAGTCCTGCGTGCTCGAGGGCGACGTTCCGGCCGCCAGGGTGCACGACCTGCACCAGCAACTGCCGGGTCTGACCGGTGGCGAAGGCGTCCTTGAGTCCGCCTTCGACCGCTACGAGGTGGCGAAAGATGGTGTGCCGACCCGACTTCGTTCCGATAAGAATCCGCTCAACCGGGAGGAGTACCTGCTGCAGCTCGCGGGCCGGACGGGAGCACGGCTCTAGCCCGCCGCGGGATGCAGCTTGGCCGCCGGGCTGTCGGCCGGGTGGAACACGCCCAGAACCCGCAAGATTTCGTGACCCGTGTTTTCCAGGCAGTGCGGCAAGCCCGGCGGCAGGTGCAGGCAGGTGCCCGGGCCCAGCTCGCGGTCCGCGCCGCCCGTGTGGGCCACACCGGTGCCAGCCAGGACCAGGACCAGCTCGTCATAGGGGTGACTGTGCTCCGGGGCCCGGCCCGGCGGGATCTCGCCGACGAACTGCGTGGCCACAGGGCAGCCGTGACCCGGGCCGAAAAGGACGCGGAACTTGCGGTCTCCCGTCGTCTCCACCTCGCAGTCGCCCAGGTCGCGGCTGAGTGGCACATCCGACACGGCTGCCACCGCCGGGCCGGCTGCGGCCGTGACCGCGGCTGGCAGCGAGACGACATCCAGCCGCAGCGCGTCGCCGGACTCCGCCGCCACCCGGTAGGTGACACCGGCCGGGATCCACAGGCCGCGATCGAGAGTGAGCCGTGGACCTTCCTCGCCGTCTAGGTCGAGCCGGGCCGAGCCGGCGATCACGAACCACAGCTCGCCGGCGGCCGAGGCCACGCCGTCGAACTCCTCGCCAGGGGGGACCTCGACGAGCCGGCGGACCAGCCCGGGCTGGCTGTCGCGCGACCCGGTGTCGGCCAGGACCGTGGCTCGAGCCCTCCGCGGCGTGTGGCGCGCCACCAGGCCCGCGAGCGCCTCGCAGAAGCTGTCGATTTCCTCGAGCGTGTTGTAGTGCGCCGGGCCGATGCGCAGCGCCTCGCCCCAGCCGATCCGGTCGTGCAGCCCGAGCGCGTAGTAGCTGCCGTGGCTCCACACCCCGAACCCGAGTTCCGCCAGCTCCTCGCTGAGCATCCCGGAGGAGATCCCGTCGAAGTTCACCAGGAACGTCGGCACCCGGCCCGCCATCGTCGGCAGGCCGTACAGCCGGGCCCCGGCGGGCAGGCCGGCCAGGATCCGCTCGCCAAGCTGCCGTTCCCATCCGGCCAGCCAGGCCATCCCGCCCAGGCTGTCCAGGTAGGCGAAGGTGGCCAGCAGGCCGCCGAGCAGCTCGTATGGCAGGGTGCCGGTCTCAAACCGGTGGCCGACCGGCTCCATCGCGACCGGGCGGGCCTTGTACGGGCGCCAGGATTCCAGCAGCTCCCGGCGGCCGTAGGCGATGCCCAGGTGCGGTCCGCAGAACTTGTAGGCCGAGCAGGTGACCAGGTCGGCGTCGATCGCGCGCACGTCCATCGGCTCGTGCGCGGCGTACTGGACCGCGTCTACCCAGGCCAGGGCCCCGGCCTGATGAGCCAGGTCGCTGACCGCGCGGGCATCCACGAGGGTCCCGGTCGAGTTGGCGGCCCAGGGGAACGCCACCACCTTGGTGCGCGGTCCGAGCTGTCGTTTCAGGTCGGACAGGTCGAGCGTGGTGTCGCCGTGCACATCGGCGTGACGGACCGTCAGCCCGAGGTCGCTGGCCAGGTCCAGCCAGGGGGCGACGTTCGCGTCGTGGTCGAGCCGGGTGACGACGATCTCGTCGCCCGGGCTCAGCTCGCGGCCGAGCGTGCGGGACAGCGTGAAGTTGAGCGCGGTCATGTTCGCGCCGAAGATGATCTCGTCCGGGCTGCAGCCGAGGAAGCCGGCGGTTGCCGTCCTGGCCTCATGCACGAGCGCGTCCAGCCGCCGGCTGGTCGCGTACGGCGCGCCGGTGTTGCCGCTGGCCTCCAGGTACACCTGCGCCACCGCGGCAGCGACCTCATCCGGGGTCTGCGTTCCGCCGGGGGCGTCGAGATAGACGAACCCCTTGCTTAGCGAGCTGAACCGCCGGCGGGCGGCGGCGATGACTTCGGACTGGGCGGCGAGGTCGCTCATCTAGGCAAATTAGGTTGAGCGGATGGGATAGGTCAACTCGCCCGCTAGCTCTCCTGCGGCGGGGGTCGCATCCGGGTCAAGACGTCCGTGTCGTGACCCGGCGACATGCCACGGGGTCACGCCACGGCGCCGGTCAGGATCTGGGCGAGCGTGCTCAGGTTGATGTTGCCGCCCGAGACGATGCACACGACCTTGCCCGGCCCGGCTCGGCCGCCGAGGGCCGCGGCCGTGGCCAGCGCGCCGGCGCCCTCCGCGATCACCCTGGCTCGCTCGGCCAGGACGCGGATAGCCGCCGCCACTTCGTCGACGGGGATCGCGAGCGCCTGGTCGACGAGCGGTGAAACGCGCGGCCACATCGCGTCGAGTACGCGTCGGCTGCCCGCTCCGTCGACGAACGACGGGCGGAAGTCCCCGACGTCCGCAGGTCCTCCCGCGCCGAACGCAGCCGCGAGCGCCGCGCCGCCCTCCGGCTCGGCGGTGACGATCCTGGTCTCCGGCCGCAGCGCCTTGATGGCGCTGGCTATCCCGCAGGTCAGCCCGCCGCCGCCGTAGGGGATGACCACCGCGTCGGGATCGGGCAAATCCTCGAGGATCTCCAGCCCGATGGTGCCGTTGCCGGCGATGACACCGGGGTCGGCTACCGGGTGCACGAAGAGGCCGTCGGCCTCGTCCGCTCGGCCGGTCACGATCGTGTTCCACCACTGGTCGTAGGGGACCTTGACCACGGTGCCGCCCAGCCGGGTGATCGCGGCCAGCTTCGTCTCGGGTGCGGTGTCGGGAACCAGGATCGTAGCCGGAAGGCCAAGTTCGCGCGCCGCCCACGCGACGCCCTGAGCCATGTTGCCCGCGCTCGCCGTCACCAGGCCGTCGGCTCGCTGCTCAGCCGTCGCGAGCAGGACCGCGTTGGTCGCGCCGCGGATCTTGAACGAGTTGACTGGTTGCAGGCACTCCAGTTTGAGATAGATCTCCGCGTCGGGGTGCCCGGCCTGCAGCCGGATCAGCGGCGTGCGGATGGCCGCGCCCGCGATCCGCTCCCGGGCCGCCTCAATCGCTGCCAGCGTCGTCATCGCATAGACCTCACTTCGGTTCCGGCCC
>JASHUE010000433.1:0-3785 GCA_030040195.1 Streptosporangiaceae bacterium
CGCAGTGTCACGTCGGCGATGTTGCCCATGCCGTCGTGGTCGCCGTGACCGCAGCGCTCTCCGCTGCAGATCCGGATGGACTCGATGTCCGCAGCGCTGGCCGCGATTCCCTCGCTCAGCAGGAACCCCGCGGTCAGGTCGATGTCATCGCCGGGCGTGCGCATGGTCATGCTGACCGCCTGGCCGCCGATCCGGATCCCAAGCGGCTCCTCTGCCGCGAGCAAGTCGGCCCGGCTGCTAAGGGTGGCCTCCGCCGGCGCATCGGCGGGCACGAAGACGCGCAGCACGCGTCGCCGTGCGGTCCGCCCTGTCATCGCCTCGCCTTCCTTACCGGCCACCAACGAAGGGCCGGTAAGTCAGCCTACGGCGGCAAGCGGAGGGCTGGCTCAGCCCGCTAGTTCAGCAAGGTCCGCTTCAGCGCGGTGTCGAGCGTGACTACTCTTGTCCGGTTGCCGTCACCCCGGCCGGGGTCGCGCGGGCCCGGGCCGCCTTGCTAGCCCCGGTGATGAGTTGCTTGGATGAGGACGTGGAGCCGACCAGGATCGCGAGATGGCCTGCGCTGCGGCAGCTAACCGGGCGCGACCGGCTAGGCCGCGGGGCAGCCGTGCGCTCGCCCCACACCGAGGCGGCCGCGCCCCGGACAGCCTCAGCGGACCGCGTTGTTGCCTCGATCTGCCCGTATTGCGCGGTTGGCTGTGGCCAGAAGGTCTATGTGTCGGCGGTCAACGGCAAGGACACCGTGACGCAGATCGAAGGTGATCCGGATTCGCCCGTATCGCGCGGGCGGCTCTGCCCGAAGGGCGCGGCGAGCAAGCAACTGGTCACCACGCCAACCCGGCAGACCAAGGTGCTGTACCGGCGGCCGTTCGGCCGGGCGTGGGAGCCGCTGAGCCTCGACGCGGCCATGGACATGATTGCCGACCGAGTCGTGGCAAGCAGGGCGCAGACCTGGCAGGACGAGCGCGACGGCAAGGCGGTGCGGCGCACGATGGGCATCGCCAGCCTGGGCGGCGCGACCCTGGACAACGAGGAAAACTACCTCATGAAGAAGCTCTGGACGGCGCTCGGTGCCATCCAGATCGAGAACCAAGCGCGGATATGACACTCCGCCACCGTCCCCGGTCTGGGGACTAGCTTCGGCCGCGGCGGCGCCACGACGTTCCCGCGCGACCTGATCAACTCCGACTGCATCGTGATCTGTGGCTCGAACATGGCCGAGTGCCATCCGGTCGCATTCCAGTGGGTCGTCGAGGCCAAGACGCGCGGCGCGACGGTCGTGCACATCGATCCGCGGTTCACCAGGACCAGCGCGCTGGCGAACCTGCACGTGCCGAACCGGGCCGGCGGCGACATCGTGCTGCTCGGCGCGCTCGTCAACTACGTCCTGTCCGGCGGACACGAGTTCCGCGAGTACGTGACTGCCTACACCAACGCGGCCGATATCCTGCCCGCGGATTACCAGGACGCCGAGGACAGCGACGGGCTGTTCTCTGGCTACGACCCGGTCACCAGGACCTACGACAACTCCAGCTGGCAGCCGACCGGCGAGCGCGATCTCACGCTGGCGCATCCGCGCTGCGTGTTCCAGGTCCTCAAGCGACACTTCTCCCGGTACGACGCCGAGCTTGTGGAGCGAGTCTGCGGGGTCAGCCGGGCGGACTTCACCCGGCTGGCGCGCACACTCGTCGCGGCGAGCGGCCGCGAGCACACGACGGCCTGGGTGTACGCGGTCGGCTGGACCCAGCACACGACCGGCGTGCAGCACATCAGGACCGCCGCGATCCTGCAGTTGCTGCTCGGCAACATGGGCCGTCCCGGTGGCGGTATCCTCGCGCTGCGCGGGCACGCGAGCATCCAGGGATCCACCGACATCCCGACGCTGCACGACCTGCTGCCCGGCTACCTGCCGATGCCGCGGGCCGAGGACGAGAGCATCGGCGGCTACCTGACCCGGCTGCCGGACACCGGCTTCTGGGGCAACAAGCGCTCCTACCTTGTCAGCCTGCTGAAGGCGTGGTACGGCGACGCGGCCACCGCTAAGAACGACTACCTGTTCCCGCTGCTGCCGAGGCTCACCGGCGATCACGGCACGTACCGGACCGTGCTCGACATGATTGAGGGGAACGTCAAGGGCTACTTGCTGTGGGGCCAGAACCCGGCGGTCGGGTCGGCCGGCTCGCGGCTGCAGCGACTCGCGCTGGCAAAACTGGACTGGCTGGTGGTACGGGACCTCGCGGTGATCGAGAGCGCGACGTTCTGGCGGGACAGCCCCGAGATCGCGACCGGCGAGCTGGCGACTGAGCAAATCGGGACCGAGGTGTTCTTCCTGCCAGCCGCGTCGCACGTCGAGAAGGACGGCACGTTCACCAACACCCAGCGCATGCTGCAGTGGCACCACAAGGCGCTCGACCCGCCGGGCGACGCCCGCAGCGACCTGTGGTTCGCCTACCACCTGGGCAAGCGGATCCGGGCCAGGGTGGCTGGGTCCGGAGCCGAGCGCGACCGGCTGCTGCGCAGCCTCACCTGGGACTACCCGGAGAGCGGCGACGAGGCCGAGCCGGACGCCGACGCGGTGCTGCGGGAGATCAACGGACGTCGGCCCGACGGCACCCTGCTGAACGGGTTCGCCGAGCTGAAGCCGGACGGCTCGACGCAATGCGGCTGCTGGATCTACTCCGGCTGTTACGCGGGCGAGGTCAACCAGACTGCCCGCCGCAAGCCGCAGGGCGAGCAGTCCTGGGTCGCGCCGGAGTGGGGCTGGGCCTGGCCGGCCAACCGGCGGATGCTCTATAACCGCGCGTCGGCTGATCCGCAGGGCAAGCCGTGGAGCGAGAAGAAGCGCTACGTCTGGTGGAACGAGGAGAAGGGCGAATGGGCCGGGCATGACGTGCCTGACTTCGAGAAGACCAAGTCTCCCGACTACGTCCCGCCTGACGGTGCTATCGGCCCGGCCGCGCTGGCCGGGACCGACCCGTTCATCATGCAGCGGGACGGCAAGGGCGCGCTGTTCGTGTGGACAGGGCTGAAGGACGGGCCGCTGCCGACGCACTACGAGTCCGCCGAGTCGCCGGTGCGCAACGACGTCTACAAGCAGGACACCAGTCCCGCCAGCATCGTGTATCCGCGGGACCCGGCAACAAGCGAACAACTCGCGGGCCACGCCGCCACGTTCCCTTACATCTTCACTACCTACCGGCTGACCGAGCATCACACGGCGGGCGGCATGAGCCGCACGCTGTCCCGGCTGTCCGAGCTGCAGCCCGAGCTGTTCTGCGAGGTATCGCCGCAGCTCGCGGCCGAGCGCGGGCTCGAGAACGGCGGGTGGGCCACGATCATCAGCGCTCGGGCCGCCATCGAGGCCAGGGTGCTCGTGACCCGCCGGATGCGGCCGCTCCGCCTGGCTGACGGCGCCGTCGTGCACCAGGTCGGGCTGCCCTACCACTGGGGCAGTGAGGGGCTGGTCACCGGCGACGTCGTGAATGACTTGCTGCCGTTCGCGCTTGACCCGAACGTGTTGATCCAGGAGAGCAAGGTGGCCACCTGCGACGTCCGGGCCGGGCGGCGGCCGCGCGGCGCCGCACGGATTGAACTGGTGGACTCCTACCGGCGCCAGGCCGGGCTGGATCCGCTGGACAGCTGGACGGCCAGCTCGCGGGAGGGATCGTGACGGCTAACCGCCTGTACGGGCCGCTTGCCGACGTTTCCGGTGATGCCGGCTACGGCGAGCACCCGCAGCGAGTCGGCTTTTTCACCGACACCAGCGTGTGCATCGGCTGCAAGGCCTG
>JASHUE010000434.1:0-12129 GCA_030040195.1 Streptosporangiaceae bacterium
TGCCGGGCCTGCCGGGCCTTCGCCAGGTTCTTCACGCTGAGCAGCGTGCCTCCCGGGCAGTAGCGGTAGGTCATGAAACGCCGGTATTTGTGGTGCAGGTAACCGCGCGGAGTCTCGTGCGAGATGCTCAGGGCCCAGTCAGCCCGGGCGATGTCCTCCTGCGGGACGGCCCATAGCGTTGACAGCTCGGCCAGCAGCTGGGTATGGGCAGGCGACGTGCTAGTGACATAGACAGTCGCGCCGTTGGGAACCGCGGAGCGGATGGCGCGATACAGGCACTCTTCCCTCTGGTACGCCTGGGTGAACTCGGCGCTCCAGGCCGGGCTTGTGTACTGCTGAGTCTGCTGCACGTCGGAATGCACGGCGATGGCCAGTGGCACCGCCGCTCCGCAGGCGATGACGGCGCATGCCACTCGCTTAACCGCGGACCGGCTGCCCCTGGCTGCCGCCGCGTCCGGGCCGTGCCGCCCCTTCGGGAGACTCAGCCGCATCTGCTTCACCTCACACCCCGCAGCGAGGTGATCGACGGTCCGTTACCTGGCGCTCCAGCAAACAGCTGGGCAATCCTGTCGGATTTAGAGGATTTATCCGACGTGTTCCTTTTACTGAACTTAGTCTACGGGGCAATTTAGCAGCGTCGTGACGAGCACGGCGGATGCTCCCTGCCAAGTCGCGCATGCTGGCTCCGCCGGATAGCCGTGGCGTGCTCGCCTCAGGTCAAGATCGAGTGCCGTGGCGATAACACGCTGGAGCCTGCGGAACCGCATCGGCCGCGGCGCCGAGCCCGTTCCGGAATGAAGCCCGCGCGCTCACCACGCCCGGTTTTCTGTTGCCTCGAGGTTCATGGCATCCTGCCACCATGAATTCCGGCTCGGCCCGCGCGGGGTCAGGCCCGGCATCGGCCTGGCTGGTGCCGGAGACGGCCGTCCTGATCGTGGGCGAGGAGGAGCTGCTGGTCGAGCGCGCGGTCAGCGCAGCGCTCGCCGCCGCGGGTGCGGGCCCGGCGGGCCGGCCCGTAGCTGACGGGGTCGCCGCTCCCGGCGGCATGCCGGACCTGCATGACGTGGCCGCCGTCACGCTGAGCCCGGGCGAGCTCACCACGCTGACAGCCCCCTCACTGTTCGGCGGCGGATGCGTGGTCGTGGTCCGGTCGGCTCAGGACGCGGGGAAGGAGGTCACCGCCGAGCTGATCCGGCTGGTCGCCTCACCGCCACCCGACGTGACGCTCGTCGTCACCCACTCCGGTGGCGCAAAAAACAAGTCGCTGCTTGCCAGCCTGGTCAGCGCCGGCGCACGGCGGGTAGATTGCCCGGTCATCAAGCGGTTCAGCGACAGGATGGACTTCCTGCGCGGCGAGTTCAGCCGGGCCGGGCGCAGGGCCGACGACGGCGGCCTCCGGACGCTGCTCGATGCGGTCGGCACCGATTTGCGCGACCTGGCGGCCGCCTGCAGCCAGCTAGCCGCGGATACCACAGGTGTCATCGGCCACGAGACGGTGGCGCGCTATTACCGTGGCCGGGCCGAGGCAACCGGGTTCTCGGTCGCGGACCGGGCCTGCGAGGGCAGCCTGACGGCCGCTCTCGAGCAGCTGCGCTGGGCGCTGGCGACCGGCACGTCGCCGGTCCTCATCAGCAGCGCGCTCGCGTCCGGCCTGCGCACGCTGGGGCTCGTCGGGTCGGCCGGCCGCGGCCTGAGCTCGAACGCGCTGGCCGCTGACCTGGGCATGCCGCCATGGAAGGTTGACAAGGCCCGGCAGCAGCTGCGCGGCTGGAGCGCCGCGGGCCTGGCTGCCGCTCACGCTGCGGCCGCGGAAGCGGACGCGCAGGTCAAAGGGGAGGCCGCAAGCGCCGGGTACGCGCTGGAGCGCGCCATCACGACCATTGTTGCCTGCCGAGGGCAGGACTCGGCAGGCTAGCCTGCGCCAGCCAGCCGCGTCACGTCGATGGTGTCGGTGACGTCTACCGCGCTCGCGAGCCGCCGGTCGTGGGTGACCAGCACCAGCGCGGCCGAGTAGGCCGCCAGCGCCTGCTCAAGTTGCTCGATCGCCTCGATGTCGAGGTGGTTGGTCGGCTCGTCCAAGACGAGGAAGTTCACCCCGCGCGCCTGCAGCAGGGCCAGCCCGGCCCTGGTCCGTTCACCCGGCGACAGCCCGGCGGCTGGTCTCAGCGCGGCGTCCCCGCGCAGCCGGAACTTCGCCAGCAGCGTCCTGGCCGCCTCAGGGCTCAGGCCGGAGGCCGCCTGGATAACCGAGGCCACGGGTGCCTGTGTGGCGAAGTCGCGCCGGGCCTGATCAAGCTCTCCGATCACCACACTCGGGCCGGCGTAGCGCCGGCCTGCCTGCAGCTCGGCCCGGCCAAGCAGCGCGTCGATCAGCGTCGTCTTCCCCGAGCCGTTGGGGCCGGTGATCCTGACCCGGTCGGCCGGGCCGATCGTGAGGTTGAGCGGGCCGAGCGTGACCTCGCCGCGGCTCACCACGGCTCCGGTCAGGCTGATGGCCACGGCGCCAGCGCGATCGGCCTGGGCGATCTGGAGTTGCAGATGCCATGGCTCCCGGACCTCCTCGGGCGCGTCTGCCTCCAGCCGGGCCAGGGCCCGGTCTGCCTTGGCCGCCTTACCGCCGGTCTTCTCCGCGCCGGCGATGTGGAGGGCCTTGATGTTCTTGTCGGGGTCGGCCTGCCGGCGCGGGTTGGCGGCGCGCTGCGCGCCTGACCGCGACCACTGGCGCTGCGTCCTGGCCGTCTCGGTGAGCTTGTCCCGCTGGCCCTCGTAAGCCGTGTAGGCATCGACCGCCCGCCGTCTGGCCAGCTCCCGCTCGGCGATGTAAGCGTCCCAGCCGCCCGCGAACAGGCTGGCGTGCCGGCTGAACTCGTCCAGTTCCAGAATTTGGCTGGTGACGGCGCTCAACAGGGCCCGGTCGTGGCTGACCAGGGCCAGCCCGGCCCGCAGCCGCAGCAGGTGCCGCTCAAGCAGCGCCAGGCCGGCGTCGTCCAGGTCGTTGGTCGGCTCATCGAGCAGCAAGATGTCGGGCTGGGCGAGCAGGACCGCAGCCAGGCCGAGCCGGGCCTGCTGGCCACCTGACACCTGGTCGGCGTCGCGGTCGAGCAGCGCCCGGTCCAGCCCGAGCTCGGCCGTGATCGCGGCCATCCGCTCGGGCAGGTCGGCGCCGCCAAGCCCCAGCCAGCGCTGCAGCGCGTCATCGTAGGCGTCATCGGCGCCGTGGTCACCGCGGGCGAGTGCGTCCGCGGCGGCGTCGAGGCCGGCCTGAGCCGCAGCGACCTGGGTGCGCCGGGCAAGTTGATCCGCGAGCGTTTCGCCGGGGCGGATGTCGGGCTCCTGGGACAGCCGCAGCACGGTCGTCGTGGCAGGCGACCTGATGACCGACCCGCGATCCGGGTCGAGCTCACCGGAAAGGACCCGCAGCAAAGTGGATTTGCCGACCCCGTTCGGGGCGACAATGCCGATCCGGTCACCGGGCCCGAGCGTCAGGCTGACGCCATCAAGGACGACCTGGTTCCCGAAGGAGAAGCTGACATTGCTCGCTGCCAGCCTGGACATGAGCTGCTCCCTGGCCGCGGCGCCGGATGCCGCGGGGTTTGCCCAGGTGACGCGAGCTGCGCAGGACGGGCCGACGGCCGGTCCGGCCGCGGCGAGCCCAGCGTGGTCGCTCGCGCGAGCCTAGGCCTGCTTGAGCTGCTCTGCCCGCCTGGCGATGGCCGACTTGCGGTTGGCAGCCTGGTTCTTGTGAATGACACCCTTGCTGACGGCCTTGTCCAGCTTGACGGAGGCGGCGCGCATCGCGAGCGTTGCCGCCTCGGCATCTCCTGAGTCCGCGGCCTCGCGGAACTTACGGACCGACGTCTTCAGCTCGGACTTCACGGCCTTGTTGCGCATCCGGGCCTTTTCATTTTGCTTGTTGCGCTTGATCTGCGACTTGATGTTTGCCACGCGAATGCCTCGTCAGGGTTTCTTGTCCAGGTGGTCGATGGTGCCCGGCACGAGCCTCGGTGAGCCGTTGCGGGTCGCGCCCCGTGCAGCAAACACAGCGGAAGGGTCGCGGGCATGCAGGCAGCCAGCAGGTAAGAATAGCCGAGATCGACCGGCCGGCCCAAACTCAGGTCCCGCCGGGCCTGCGCCGGCCCGTTGTGCCCGAGAAGGCAACCCGACCGTGGGCCGTGGCGCGGCGGGGCGGCCGCACCGATGAACCCGCCGCGCTGCTGCCGCTCGTGGCCAGGGCATCAGGTCCGGCATGCAACGATAGACGCGATAAAGATCTACCGGGCCGCGCGGTCAGGCTGCGGCGGGCCGCGCGAGCGGGCCGCCGGGCAGGCCCAGGCCGCAGCGGCGGCAAGCGCAGATCCGCTGGGCTGGCCCCGGCCGGAGCAGCGGGAAGCGCGGATCCGCCGTCCTGGCCCGGCCCACGAGCTACCCCTGGCGGGATACCTGTGCAACCGACGCCCGAGCAGTCGACACGTCAGCTGTCCATGCCCGAGCCTGCCCACACGCCGCAGCCGATAATCCGGAATTTCTGCATCATTGCGCATATCGACCATGGCAAGTCGACGCTGGCCGACCGGATGCTGCAGCTCACCGGCGTCGTCGACGCCCGGCAGATGCGGGCCCAGTACCTGGACCGGATGGACATCGAGCGCGAGCGGGGCATCACGATCAAGAGCCAGGCGGTCAGGCTGCCCTGGCGCGGCCCTGACGGCACCCACTACGTGCTCAACCTGATCGACACCCCAGGTCACGTGGACTTCACTTACGAGGTGTCCAGGTCGCTGGCCGCCTGCGAGGGCGCGATCTTGCTGGTGGACGCGGCCCAGGGGATCGAGGCGCAGACGCTGGCGAACCTGTACCTCGCGCTGGATGCCGACCTGCAGCTGATCCCGGTGCTGAACAAGATCGACCTGCCCGCGGCCCAGCCGGAGAAGTATGCCGCTGAGCTGGCCAGCATCATCGGCTGCGACCCGTCCGAGGTGCTGAGGGTCTCGGCCAAGACCGGAGAGGGCGTGCCCGACCTGCTGAACGCGGTCGTCGAGCAGGTACCCGCGCCAAACGGAGACCTGGAGGCACCGGCCAGGGCGCTCATCTTCGACTCCGTCTACGACACCTACCGCGGAGTGGTCACCTACGTCCGGATGGTCGATGGCCGGCTGGGCAAGCGCGAGCGGACGCTGATGATGTCCACCAAGGCTGTGCACGAGACGCTGGAGATCGGCGTGATCTCCCCGGAGCCGGTCCCGTCGGAAGGCCTGGCGGCCGGCGAGGTGGGATACCTGATCACCGGCGTCAAGGACGTCAGGCACGCCCGGGTCGGGGACACGCTCACCAGCGTGAGCCGTCCTGCGAAGCAGGCGCTGGCCGGATACCGCGACCCCAAGCCGATGGTGTTCTCCGGCCTGTACCCGGTCGACGGCGACGACTACCCGGAACTGCGGGACGCGCTCGACAAGCTCCGGCTGAACGACGCCTCACTGGTCTACGAGCCGGAGACTTCGACGGCGCTGGGCTTCGGGTTCCGTTGCGGGTTTCTCGGGCTGCTGCACATGGAGATCGTCAGGGAGCGGCTGGAGCGCGAGTTCGGCCTCGTGCTGATCTCCACCGCCCCGAACGTCGTTTACCGGGTGGAACCCGAGTCGGGGGCCGAAGTCATCGTTACCAACCCCAGCGAGTTTCCAGACGGGAAGGTCGCGCGTATCTTCGAGCCCGTCGTCAGGGCGACCGTGCTCGCGCCGGCCGACTACGTGGGCGCGATCATGGAGCTGTGCCAGAGCCGCCGCGGCATCCTGCTGGGCATGGACTACCTGTCCTCCGACCGCGTCGAGATCCGCTACACGATGCCGCTCGCCGAGATCATCTTCGACTTTTTCGACCAGCTCAAGTCGCGCACCCGCGGGTACGCCTCGCTCGATTACGAGCCCGCGGGCGAGCAGGAGGCCGACCTGGTCAAGGTGGATATTCTGCTGCAGGGCGTACCGGTCGACGCGTTCAGCCAGATCGTGCACGCCGACAAGTCACGGGATTACGGCCTGAGCATGACGGCCAAGCTCAAGGAACTGATCCCGCGCCAGCAGTTCGAGGTGCCGATCCAGGCGACGATCGGGTCGCGCATCATCGCCAGGGAGAACATCCGCGCATTGCGCAAGGATGTCCTGGCCAAGTGCTATGGCGGTGACATCACCAGAAAGCGGAAGCTGCTGGAGAAGCAGAAGGAAGGCAAGCGCCGGATGAAGGTCATCGGGCGCGTCGAAGTTCCGCAGGAAGCGTTCGTCGCCGCACTGTCGACCGAGCAGGCGCCGGACAAGAAGCGCTAGCCCGCCCGCGCCCGACCGGGGATGGCCTTGCAGGTGGCTAGCCGCCGGGGGCAGGGTGGCGGGACACGGCGGCCCTTGCCCGGCGTCATCGCCCGACCCACCTGAGCTCATGTCGTCCCCCTGGCTCCGTGCGGTAGTGGGCCAAAGTATGGCCCATCGGACTCAGGTGTCACGATCACCGCCAATGGTGGCATTTCGCCGCGCGGCGAGGCCGTGATCTCCCCGGCCCGCCTCCTGAGCTTTCGACCAGCATCGCCAGCGTCGGATACCGTGCAGATCATGGTCAACGCGCGGGTCAGCTCCGTGAATCGCGGCCGGGAGTCGGATCTGATGGTCGGCGGCAAGCCCGCCAGGACCGGGATCGACAAGCAGTCGGCGGCCGGCCAGGTGCGCGTCCGCACGCTCGGCCTGGAAGAGGACGAGCACGGCGACAAGGAGAACCACGGCGGCTTCGACCAGGCCGTCTACGCCTACGCCAGGGAGGACCTGGACTGGTGGACTGAGCGGCTCGGCCGCGAGCTCCGCAACGGGCTCTTCGGCGAGAACATCACCACCTCGGGCATCGACATCAGCGCCGCGCTCATCGGCGAGACATGGCGAATGGGCAGCGCGGTCGTCCAGATCACGGCACCGCGGATCCCGTGCGTCACGTTCCAGTCGTGGATGGACGAGCCGCACTGGGTCAGGCGGTTCGCCGCTGCCGGCCGACCGGGAGCCTACCTTCGCGTGCTGACGGAGGGCAGGGTGTCCGCCGGAAGTGACCTGAGCGTGCTGAGCCGGCCGGAGCGCGCGGTGACCGTCGCCGAGTCAATGCTCGCCTACTACGGCGACCGCGAGATCATGCGCAGGCTGCTCGAGGTGGAGGGTCGAGGCGGCAAGTGGGACAAGATCGGCGCCGCGGTGCTGAGCGGGGCGTGACGGCCCGGCTGGAGGTGAGCTGATCGTGCCGGGACTGCCACTCGGCGGCGAGCCCGCACCCGCCGATGGCGCGCTGCCGGAATCCGCGGTCGAGCGCCTCGGAACGGCGCCGCTTGGCATCTACGTGCACGTGCCGTTCTGCCTGACCAGGTGCGGCTATTGCGACTTCAACACCTACACGGCGGCGGAGCTCGGCTCCGGGGCATCCCGGCAGGCGTACCCGGCGCTGGCCATCGAGGAAATCCGGCTGGCCGGGCGGGCGCTGGCCGGCCGGGGCGGCCCCGTGCGAACGGTGTTCTTCGGCGGCGGCACTCCCACGCTGCTGCCTCCGGCCGACCTCGCCGCGATCCTGAGCGCAATCGACGGCGAGCTCGGTCTGGCCGCCGGCGCCGAGGTCACGGCCGAGGCCAATCCCGAGACGGTCGACCAGTCGGTGCTCGCGCAGTTGCGGCAGGCTGGGTTTACCCGGATCTCGCTCGGCATGCAGAGCGCGGTCCCGCACGTGCTCACGGTGCTGGACCGGGTGCACCAGCCCGGTCGGCCCGAGCAGTGCGTTGGCTGGGCCAGGAAGGCCGGATTCGGGCAGGTCAGCCTCGACCTGATTTACGGCACGCCCGGCGAGAGCGACCCTGACTGGGAGTTGTCGCTGCGACGGGCCATCGAGGCGGGGCCTGACCACATCTCCGCGTACTCGCTGATCGTCGAGGACGGCACCCGGCTGGCCGCCAGGATCCGCCGCGGCGAACTGCCCGCCCCGGATGACGACGTCCTGGCCGACCGGTACCTCATCGCCGACGACATGCTCAGCGCGGCCGGGATGCGCTGGTATGAGGTCTCGAACTGGGCCGCCAGCGAGGCCTCGATGTGCCGGCACAACTTGCTTTACTGGACCGGCGGGGACTGGTGGGGTGTCGGCCCTGGTGCGCACTCCCACGTGGGCGGCACTCGCTGGTGGAACGTCAAGCACCCGGCCAGCTACGCGCGGCTGATCGACGCCGGCTGCAGCCCGGCCCAGGCTAGGGAGGTCCTGACCGACGCGGAGCGGGCCACGGAGCGGATCATGCTCACGACCAGGCTCGCCTCGGGCTGTCCGGTGAGCGCGCTTACGCCGGCCGGCCGGGCGGCGGCCTGCCAGGCCGTGGCCGATGGCCTGGCCGACGGCGCGGCCCTGGATCGCGGGCACGTGGCCCTGACCAGGTCCGGCCGCCTGCTGGCCGATGCCGTCATCCGCGACCTGACTGGCTGAGCCGGCGGCCGGGCATCGGTCGGCGCAAGCCGCGGAGAAGTCACTGACCAGCGGATCGGCACGGTCTGTGCCTGGGGCGGATTTCCGCCATACACTTGGCACTCAGGGTGGGGGAGTGCCAGGGAGGTGACCGCGTGCTTGACGACAGGAAGCTGGCAGTCCTGCGCGCGATCGTGGAGGACTATGTCTCGACAAATGAACCGGTCGGTTCCAAATCTCTCGTAGATCGTCATAATCTCGACGTATCTCCGGCAACGATCCGCAACGATATGGCGGTGCTGGAGGAGCAGGGCTATATCGTCCAGCCACACACGAGCGCCGGGCGGGTCCCCACCGACCTGGGCTACCGCCTGTTCGTCGACCGGCTCTCCGGGGTGAAGCCGTTCTCGCCGGCCGAGCGCCGGGCCATCGAGACGTTCCTGGCCGGCGCGTACGACCTTGACGACGTGGTCATGCGCACGGTCCGGCTGCTGGCCCAGCTCACCAGGCAAGTGGCCGTGGTGCAGTACCCGTCGCTCACCCGGTCGGCGGTGCGGCATGTCGAGATCGTGCCGCTGGGCGATCGCCGCGTGCTGCTAGTGCTCATTACCGACACCGGTCGGGTGGAGCAGCGGACGGTGGAGCTGCCGGGCCCGATCGGCGACGACGCGATCACCCAGCTCCGGGCGGTGCTGAACGCCTGCCTCGACGGGCGCAAGCTGGCCGACGTGGCCTCGGTGGTGGCCGACCTGCCGGAGCGGGTGAGTCCGGCCGAGCGGCCGAATGCGGCTGCCGTGTTCTCAGTGCTCGTTGAGACGCTGGTCGAACGGCACGACGAAAGGGTCGTAGTGGGAGGTGCCGCAAATCTCACTGCGGCAGACTTCTCCCGGGGATTGCACGAGGTGCTGGAGGCGTTGGAGGAACAAGTAGTCCTGATGCGCCTGCTCGGTGAATCGGGTGATCAAGCCGCGGTTACCGTGCGCATCGGCTCCGAGAACGAAGTGCACGGGTTGCGGAGCACATCCATGGTGACGACCGGCTACGGGGCCGGCGAGCAGGTACTGGCGAGGCTCGGCGTCCTCGGGCCTACGAGGATGGACTACCCGACGGCGATGGGAGCGGTGCGCGCGGTGGCACGCTATGTGGGTCAGATCCTGGCGGAGTCCTAGGGATGCCCGTGGCAAACGACTACTACGGGATTCTCGGCGTACGCCGTGATGCGGACGCTGATGAGATCAAGAAGGCCTACCGGCGGCTCGCGCGCGAACTGCACCCGGACGTCAACCCCGATCCGGCATTGCAGGAGCGCTTCAAGGAAGTAACCCAGGCCTACGAGGTGCTCTCCGACCCGGAGAAGCGCCAGATGTATGACCTGGGAGCCGATCCGTTCGCCCGGGCCGGTGCTCCGGGGGCTGGCGGCTTCGGGGCGGGCTTCCCGTTCAGCGACCTCATGGACGCGTTTTTCGGCGGCGGAGCCGCCCAGCGCGGTCCCCGCAGCCGGGCGCGGCGCGGCCGCAACGCCACGATCCGGGTTGACCTTGACCTGTCCGAGTGCGCTTTCGGTACGACCCGCGACCTGGTCGTCGACACGGCCGTGGTCTGTCCCACGTGCTCCGGTGAGGGGACCGCACCGGGGACGCACCCCGTTACCTGCGATGTATGCAACGGGCGCGGCGAGATCAGCCAGGTGACCAGGTCGTTCATCGGGCAGATGATGACCTCGCGGCCATGCCCGGGCTGCGGCGGCTTCGGGACCGTGATCCGCAAGCCTTGCCCCGAATGTGATGCGGACGGCCGGGTCAGGACACGGCGCACCATCAAGGTGCGGATCCCGGCCGGCGTCGAGGATGGCACCCATATCCAGCTGGCCGGCGAGGGCGAGGTCGGACCTGGCGGCGGGCCGCCCGGCGACCTCTTCCTGGAGATCGTCCAGCGGGCGCACGCGATATTTGAGCGGCAGGGCGACGACCTGCACTGCACGGTGACCATCCCGATGGTGGCGGCCGCACTTGGAGCAACGCTCCAGGTTGAGACCCTGGACGGGCCGGCCGAGCTGGACATCAGGCCGGGCACCCAGTCGGGCCAGGCGATCTCGCTCTACGGCCAGGGCACGGCCCGGCTGAACAGCTCGGGGCGCGGCGATCTGGTCGTTCACGTCACGGTCGAGACGCCGATCAAGCTGGAGCCCGAGCAGGAAGAGTTGCTCCGGCAGCTGGCGAAGCTGAGGGGCGAGGAGTCACCGCCGGGCAAGTTTGCGCCGGGCCAGCAGGGGTTCTTCTCCCGCTTGCGTGATGCCTTCAACGGTCGCTGACGGCCGCGCTGTCCGGGGGCCGGGCTGAAACCGCCGTTCTTCATGGCCGACGCCGAGGCCCTGCGGGGTGAGCGGGTAGTCCTGCGCGGCCAGGAAGGTCGCCACGCCGCCACCGTGCGTCGGCTCGCGCGCGGTGAGCACGCCTACCTCACCGATGGCGCAGGCACGGTGGCGCGCTGCGTGGTCACCGCCGCCGGACCCGGCGAGCTTGAGCTGACGGTGCTCAGCCGGCAATCCGAACCGAGGCCGGACCCGTCCATCGCGGTGGTCCAGGCGATCCCTAAGGGCGATCGCGGCGAGCTGGCGGTGGAACTGCTGACCGAGGTCGGCGCGGACGTGGTGGTGCCATGGGCGGCCGAGCGGTGCGTGGCCCAGTGGCGGGGGGATCGGGCAGAAAAGGCGCTTGGGCGCTGGCGCTCGGCCGCTCTGCAGGCGGCCAAGCAGTCCAGGCGGGCCTGGCTGCCGGAAGTGACCGCTCAAGCCAGCACGCCGGCCGTGGCCCAGCGGATGCGTTCCGCCGCGCTGGCGATCGTCCTCGAGCCGGACGCGCCGACGCGACTCGCCGATCTTGATCTGCCGGCCGCGGGCGAGATCGTGCTTGTCATCGGCCCTGAGGGGGGCATCTCGGCGACCGAGCAGCATGACCTGGCGGCGGCCGGAGCGGTGGGCGCGCGGCTGGGCCCGACCGTCCTGCGTGCTTCGTCGGCCGGGGTGGTAGCAGCCGGGATCCTGCTCAGCCGGACTGCGCGCTGGTAGTGACCTTCGCCCAGCGGCGTCCGCTTCCGCGTGCTGCTGGCGGGTTGCCGATCGTGCTTAGCGCTGGCTCTGCCGCATCCCGCCGCTGCTGACCGCGGCCTAGCCAAGCTTGCCCTTGGCCGAATCTGCCGTCAGGACGGGCGCCGCCGCCGGCCCGGCCGCGTCCGGAGTAATTGTCCGCTTGCCCGACCTCCCCGCATTCTGCGTCGAGCAGGACGGTGAGGCGCTCGGGTCGGCGGTCGATGCGCTGTGCGGCTCCTCCACCGAGAGCGTGCTAGCGGAGGACGGGCTGCCGGTCCTGGCCGTCCTGGCGTCGCTTGCCCGCGTCTGGCTCGCCGCGCTGCCGGCCGAGCTGGTAGACGGACTGCTGCTTGTGCCCGTGCCCGGGTCATCTGACGTCGTCTGGGTCGACGTCGAGCTGGGCGTCGGAGTCGGAGTCGGAGTCGGCGTCGGCGTGGTCGTCGTGGTCGGAGTCGGCGTCGGGCTAGTGCTCGGCGGCGTCGAGGTCGGCGGCGGCGAGATGGTCGACGGAGACGAGTTCGGCTTGGCCCCCTGCGTTCCGCAGTTCGGGCTGTTGCGCGAGCCAGGCGATGAGGATGCCGATC